>CANPZH010000038.1 GCA_947589335.1 uncultured Clostridia bacterium
TCATCGGACAACAAGCCGCAGGTATGCGGCAAATTGTGTGCGCTGCCGCAGGGAAACCCTGCTCCGCGCAGTAATTTGGAGAAGCAAAGAACACCCCTTTCGGCGAGCGAATGCGCGCCGAAAGGGGTGTCATTCTAAATACGTCATTCTGAGCGGAACGAAGTGGAGTCGAAGAATCGCACCTTATTACAATGCGGTCCACACTTCGACAGGCTACTTCGTCGCATACGCTCCTCGTGCCGCCCAAGGGACCATGACAGAGAATGGCGGGGCAGGGTGACGTATTAAAAACGTCATTCCGCCCTATTTTTCATACGTCATTCCGAACGAATGTGAGGAATCTCGTCATCAGATTCCTCCTCCCTTCGGTCGTCGGAATGACGTGGGGGGTGGAGCATTGCAGCTCACAGCCCACCGGGCTGTTGAGCAGAATTGCAATGCTCCACCCCTCGAGGGGGCGCCAAGAAGGGGGGAACACCCCGTGCCCTCTACATCATTCCGAGGAGGAAACCGAGGAGAGAACCGAGGCGGTGCGGCGCGAAAGACATCGCTTCGATTTTACAAGAAGAGTTTCTATTTTTCATGCGCCCAACGCTTGACGGAGAGCGCCGCTTTGTACTATAATATTGGCATGAACAGAGCAGGCAAGCTCTTCCGCGGCAAGCGGAAGGGGGATATGAATACGTTCGTTCAGAGCTGAGGCAGATTTTTTCCGCGCAGGAAAAAATCTGCCCACTTTTACTTTTGGGGAGGTTTCTATGAAAAAGGTTGCCGTCATTATGGGAAGCGACTCCGATCTGCCCGTCGTCGAGAAGGCGTTCGGCGTGTTCGGGGAGTTCGGGATCCCTTACGAAGTTCACGTCTATTCGGCGCACCGCACGCCCGAGGAGGCAAAGCGGTTTGCGGAGAGCGCGGAAAGAGAGGGCTTCGGCGTCATCATCTGCGCCGCGGGCATGGCTGCGCACCTTGCGGGCGCGTTTGCGGCAAACACCGTGCTCCCCGTCATCGGGATCCCCATCAAGAGCGGCTCCTTGGGAGGGATCGACGCGCTCCTTTCCACCGTGATGATGCCCTCCGGGATCCCCGTCGCGACCGTCGCGATCGACGGCGCGAAGAACGCCGCCTATCTCGCCGCGGAGATCCTTGCGGTCTCTGATCCTTCTCTCCGCGGACAGCTTTCCGCTTCCCGCAAAAAAGCCGCGGAGGAGGTCCTGAAAAAGGACGCAGCCGCCGCAACATTCAACAAATAAACAATCTTTAAGGAGAATCAATACCATGGAAAAGAAGGAACAGCTCTACGAAGGCAAGGCGAAAAAGGTCTTTGCGACCGAAGATCCCGGTCTGTGCATCGTCTCTTACAAAGACGATGCGACGGCGTTCAACGGCCTCAAGAAGGGGACGATCGCGGGCAAGGGCGTCGTCAACAACCGCATGTCCAACATGCTGATGCAGCTTCTCGAAAAGAAGGGCGTTCCCACCCACTTCGTCGAGGAACTTTCGGAGCGCGACACCCTCGTGAAGAAGGTGAAGATCGTGCCCCTCGAGGTCATCATCCGCAACGTCTCGGCGGGGAGCTTCGCAAAGCGCTACGGCGTGGAGGAGGGCATCGTCTTCGACGAGCCGACCATCGAATTCTCCTATAAGTGCGACGCGCTCGACGATCCGCTCCTCAACACCTATCATGCGCTCGCGCTCAAACTCGCGACGAAGGAGGAGATCGCGACCATCGAGCGTTACGCCTTCCGCGTCAACGAGGTGCTCAAGGAGTACTTCCTGCACCTCGGCGTGCGGCTCATCGACTTCAAACTCGAGTTCGGGCGGCTCCCGGACGGCACGATCGTGCTCGCCGACGAGATCAGCCCCGATACCTGCCGCTTCTGGGATGCGAAGACGGGCGAAAAGCTCGACAAAGACCGCTTCCGCCGCGACATGGGCGGCGTGGAGGACGCATACAGAGAGATCTTCAAGAGAGTCACCGAAGGAGAGTAACATGTCTCAGATCCACGAGGAATGCGGCGTCTTCGGCATCTTTGCACCCGACGTGCAAGACGTCGCCTCGACTGCCTATTACGCCCTGTTCGCCCTCCAGCACCGCGGACAGGAATCGGCGGGGATCGTCGTCAACAACGACGGCGTGTTCACCGCCTATAAGGACGCGGGGCTCGTCAACGACGTGTTCACCGCGCGCCGCCTTGCGGGGCTCGGCCTCGGCAATATGGCGATCGGGCACGTCCGCTACTCCACGACGGGCAGCGGCGGGAGAGAGAACGCACAGCCCATCGTCGTCAACCATCTCAAGGGCAACATGGCGCTCGCCCACAACGGCAACCTCGTCAATTCCTACGAACTGCGCACCGAGCTCGAGGAGGAGGGGAGCATCTTCCATACGACCGCAGACACCGAGGTCATCTCCTATATCATCACCAAGGAGCGCGTGAGATCTGGCTCCATCGAGGAGGCGGTGCTTGCTGCCATGGACAGGCTGAAGGGCGCCTATTCCTTCATCGTGATGTCTCCCTCCAAGCTCATCGCCGTGCGCGATCCCCACGGGTTCCGCCCCCTGTGCTACGGGCGGCGGCAGGACGGGGCGTACGTCGTCGCCTCCGAATCCTGCGCGATCGACGCGATCGGAGGGGAGCTCATCCGCGAGCTCGACCCCGGCGAGATGCTCGTCTTCACGAAGGACGGGATCGTCTCCGACCGCTCCCACTGCGGGATCGCGGCGAAAAAGCTCTGCGTGTTCGAATATCTCTATGTCGCCCGTCCGGATTCCTTCATCGAGGGAAAATCGGTGCACGAGGCGAGAAAGCAGGCGGGGAGGTTCCTCGCCGAGCAGTACAAGATCGACGCGGACATCGTCATCGGCGTGCCCGATTCGGGGCTCGCCGCCGCCTACGGCTATGCCGAGGCCTCGGGCGTTCCCTACGGGATCGGGTTCATCAAGAACAAATACATCGGCAGAACGTTCATCGCGCCCGGGCAGGCCGCGCGGGAAGACAGGGTCCGCATCAAACTGAACGTCCTGCGCGCCGCGATCGAGGGCAAGCGCGTGATCCTCGTGGACGACAGCATCGTCCGCGGCACCACCTGCGAGCGGATCGTCCATCTGCTCCGCGACGCGGGCGCGAAGGAAGTGCACATGCTCTCCTCTGCGCCGCCTTTCCTCAACCCCTGTTACTACGGCACCGACATCGACTCGCGCGAGAACCTCATCGCATGCCACCATACGGTCGACGAGATCGCGAAGATCATCGGCGCGGACTCGGTCGGCTATCTCGACGTGAAGAAGGTCGGGCTTCTCACCGGAGAAGACACGGGCTTCTGCAAGGCGTGCTTCGACGGCGATTATGCGACGGAGATCCCCGCAGAGGGGAACAAGAACCGCTTTGAACGGCCCATCAGCGAGAATCCCAAGTTCCGCAAGAGGGAGGAGACATAAATGGAGAAGAGCTATTCCGAGAGCTACAAGGAAGCGGGGGTAGACATCACCGCGGGGTACCGCGCGGTCGAGCTTATGAAAAGACACATCCGCCGCACGCTTGCGGACGGCATGGAGGAGATCGGCGGCTTCGGCGGGCTGTTTTCCCTCCCCAAGGGGATCAAAGAACCTGTGCTCGTCTCGGGGACGGACGGCGTGGGGACCAAACTGCGCCTTGCGCAGCTCCTCGGCAAGCACGACACGATCGGGATCGACTGCGTCGCCATGTGCGTCAACGACATCATCTGCTGCGGCGCGAAGCCCCTCTTTTTCCTCGACTACATCGCCTGCGGGAGGAACATTCCCGGGAAGATCGCCTCGATCGTCGGCGGCGTCGCGGAGGGCTGCGTGCAGGCGGGCTGTGCGCTCATCGGCGGAGAGACCGCCGAGCATCCCGGCATGATGGCAGAGGAGGACTACGATCTCGCGGGGTTTGCCGTCGGGATCGCGGAACGCTCGCAGATCATCGACAAGAATAAGATGAAGGCGGGGGATATCATGCTCGCCCTGCCCTCCTCGGGGGTGCACTCGAACGGGTTCTCCCTCGTGAGAAAGGTCTTCGACGTCGAGCATGCGGACCTCAACGCTCCCCTCGAAGAGCTCGGCGGAAAGCCGCTCGGGGAAGTCTTGCTCACGCCCACGAAAATTTATGTAAAGCCCGTCCTTGCGCTGCTCGGTCAGGTCGAAGTCAAGGGGATCTCCCACATCACGGGCGGCGGATTCTATGAAAACATGCCCCGCTCCATTCCGGAGGGGCTCGGGGTGAAGATCGGAAAATCGGACGTGAAGACGCCGCCTATCTTCCGTCTCCTGCAGGAGCGCGGGAAGATCTCCGAACACGACATGTTCAACACCTTCAACATGGGGGTGGGAATGAGCGTCGTCGTTGCCAAAGAGGACGTCGAAAGGTCGCTTGCGATCCTGAAAGCGCACGGCGAAGAGGGCTATGTCCTCGGCGAGATCGTCCGCGGCAGCGGCGTGACCGTCGCATGAGCGACAGGAGAGCGGAAATGGAAAAGATCGGAATAGCCGTGCTCTGTTCGGGCGGCGGGACCAATTTTCAGGCGATCGTGAACGCGCAGGAGGCGGGGCTCATCCCGCATGGGGAGATTAAACTCGCCGTCTGCGACCACGCGGGGGCGTACGCGCTCACCCGCGCAGAGCGGATGGGCGTCGAGACCGCCGTGTTCGACAGGGAGGCGATCCCGGACCGCGCCGAGCGGGAGAGAAAGATCCTTGCCTGCCTGAAAGAGCACGGGATCGGGCTCGTCGTGTTTGCGGGGTTCATGACCATTCTGAGCCCCGTGTTCGTCTCGGCATATGCGGGGAGGATCATCAACATCCATCCCGCCCTGCTCCCGAGCTTCGGCGGCAGGGGGTTCTACGGGCTGCATGTGCATGAGGCTGTGCTGAAGGCGGGCGTCAAGGTGACGGGAGCGACCGTCCACTATGTCACGGAAGAGTGCGACGCAGGCCCTATCATCGCCCAAAAGGCGGTGGAAGTGCGGGAGGGGGACACCCCGGAGATCCTGCAAAAGAGAGTCATGCGCGAGGCGGAGTGGGTGATCCTGCCCGAGGCCGTCGAGAAAGTGTGCAAAGAGCTGTCGGAAAAGACCGGAAAGGAAGGTGAATGATATGAGTTACGAAACCAACTGTCTCAAAAATACGCTGCAAAACAATCCCTATCCCGGGCGGGGGATCGTCGTCGGGCTCTCGGAGAGCGGAAAGAAGGCGGTCTTCGCCTATTTCATCATGGGCAGGAGCGAAAACTCCCGCAACCGCGTGTTCACCGCATACGGCGACGAGGTGAAAACGGAGCCCTTCGATCCGTTCAAGGTCAAAGATCCGTCCCTCATCATCTATTCGCCCGTGAAGGTCTACGGGAAGGAGGTCGTCGTCACGAACGGCGACCAGACGGACACGATCGTGCAGGCGCTCAAAGAGGGACACTGCTTCCGTCATGCCCTCATGGGCCGCACCTTCGAGCCGGACGCTCCCAATTTCACCCCGAGGATCAGCGCGATCCTCCACCTCGGCGGAAAGTTCGGCTACGAAATGTCCATTCTCAAGAGCGCGGACGGGGCGGGAAGCGCCTGCAACCGCTTCTTCTATTCCTATGAGCCCGTCGCGGGAGTGGGGCACTTTTTGCACACTTATGCCCATGACGGGGATCCGCTGCCCTCCTTCTGCGGGGAGCCGCTCCCAGTGCATGTTCCCGACGATCTGAGGAAGTATGCGACGAGGATCTGGTCGGGGCTGAACGTCGAGAACAAGATCTCCCTCGTCTGCCGTGCATACGATCTCGGAACGGGCGCCTTCGAACAGGTGCTGATCAACAAGTACGCGAGGTGATAAGATGAACGAATTTTCCCTGAAATACGGCTGCAACCCGAACCAGAAGCCCGCCCGCATCTACATGGCGGACGGAAGCGAGCTCCCCGTGGAGATCTTGAACGGGAGACCGGGATACATCAACTTCCTCGACGCCTTCAATTCGTGGCAGCTCGTCAAGGAGATCAAGACGGCGACGGGCTTTGCCGCGGCGACGAGCTTCAAGCACGTCTCGCCGACCTCCGCCGCGATCGGGAAGAAATTGCCCATGGATCTCAAGAAGTCCTGCTTTGTCGACGACATCGAGGGGCTCGACGATTCCCCGCTCGCCTGCGCCTATGCGAGGGCGCGGGGGACGGACAGAATGTCCTCCTTCGGCGACTGGATCGCCCTCTCCGGCGAGTGCGACGAGGTGACGGCGAGGATCATCGCCCGCGAGGTCTCGGACGGCATCATCGCGCCCGCCTATTCTCCCAAGGCGCTCGAGATCCTGAAGACGAAGCGCAAGGGGGGATACAACATCGTCAGGATCGACCCCTCCTTCGTGCCCGATGAGATCGAGCGCAAGCAGGTGTTCGGCGTGACCTTCGAGCAGGGGAGGAACAACTTCAGGATCGACCGCGCGCTGCTCGGCAACATCGTGACGGCAAACCGCGACCTCCCCGAGGAGAAGGCGGTCGATCTCATCATCGCGCTCATCACCCTCAAATACACGCAGAGCAACTCCGTCTGTTTCAGCACGGACGGACAGGCGATCGGCGTGGGCGCGGGGCAGCAGTCCCGCATCCACTGCACCCGTCTTGCCGCAACGAAGGCGGACCTGTGGCATCTGCGCCGTCATGAAAAGGTGCTCTCCCTCCGCTTTGCGGAGAACGTCGGGCGCCCCGAAAAGAACAACATCATCGACCTGTATCTCTCCGACACGCCCGAGGAAGTGCTCGGCGACGACGTCTGGAGGGCCAACTTTGCCGTCCGTCCCGAACCCTTCACCCGCGAGGAGAAGGAGGCGTATCTCAAACAGATCTCGGGAGTTTCCCTCGGCAGCGACGCGTTTTTCCCCTTCTCGGACAACATCGAACGGGCGGCGAAGAGCGGCGTGACGTACGTTGCGGAGCCGGGCGGCTCCGTGCGGGACGACGCGGTCATCGCGGCGGCGGACGCACACAACATGGTGATGGCGTTCACCGGCATGCGGCTGTTCCATCACTGAATCCCTTCCCCCTCGGAGCGCGTGCGCCGTGGGGGGCGGAAAAGCAATACATAGGCGGAATTTCCCCCGGAGGATGAATATGAACATCATGGTGATAGGCGGAGGCGGACGCGAACACGCCGTCATCCGGTCTCTGAAAAAGAACAAGTCGGTCTCGAAGATCTGGTGCCTGCCCGGCAACGGCGGGATCGCCGCGGACGCGGAGTGCGTCCCCGTCAAGGCGACCGATCTTGAGGGCGTCGCCGCGTTTGCGAAGGATCGGCCCGTCGATTTCGCCGTCGTCACGCCCGACGATCCGCTCTGTCTCGGGCTCGTCGACCGTCTGGAGGCGCTCGGGATCCCCTGTTTCGGCCCGACCCGCGCCGCCGCGGCCATCGAGGGCAGCAAGGTCTTCTCCAAACAGCTCATGAAAAAGTACGGCATCCCCACGGCGGAGAGCCTCGTCTTTTCCGATCCCGTTGAGGCGGCCGGATATCTGAAGACGGCGGAATATCCCGTCGTGATCAAGGCGGACGGGCTGGCGCTCGGGAAGGGCGCCGTCATCGTCTCCTGCGCCGCCGAGGCTGAGAGGACGGTCCGGGAGATGATGGTCGAAAAGATCTTCGGCGAGAGCGGGAGCCGCATCCTCGTCGAGGAATTTCTGACGGGGCCCGAGGTCTCCGTCCTCTCCTTTACCGACGGGAAGACCGTCGTCCCGATGGTCTCCTCCATGGATCACAAGCGGGCGCACGACGGCGACGAGGGCCCGAACACGGGCGGCATGGGCACGGTCGCGCCCAATCCCTACTATACGGCGGAGATCGCTAAGGAGTGCATGAAGACCATCTTCCTGCCGACCGTCCGCGCGATGGAGAAGGAGGGGAGGCCCTTCCGCGGCTGCCTCTACTTCGGGCTCATGCTCACGCCGAAAGGGCCCAAGGTCATCGAATACAACTGCCGCTTCGGCGATCCGGAGACGCAGGTCGTCCTCCCTCTGCTCGAGAGCGATCTTCTCACCGTCATGCAGGCGTGCCGCGCGGGCACGCTCACGGAGGAGATGGTGCGCTTTTCGGACGGAGCGGCCTGCTGCGTCGTGCTCGCCTCGGACGGCTATCCCAAAAAATACGAGACGGGGTACGAAATCTCTCTTCCTGAGACAGAGGAGGGAGAGGAGATCTTCGTCGCGGGGGCAAAGCGGGAGGGCGGAAAACTGCTCACCGCGGGCGGACGCGTGCTCGGCGCGACGGCGACCGCGGGCGATCTGAAGACCGCGATCCGAAGGGCATATGCGCTCGCGGAGAAGATCTCTTTCCGGAACGCATACAAGCGGAGCGACATCGGCGCGCGCGCATTGAAAGCGGCGGAGGGCAAAACATGCTCCCCGCAGACCTCACAGAAACAGGAGTAAAAGATGGTTTACAGGATCTACGTGGAGAAGAAGGAGGGGTTCGACCGCGAGGCGCAGACCCTCTTGAACGACGCGCGTGAATTTCTCGAGATCCGCGGCGTGGAGCGGGTGCGGGTGATCAACCGCTACGACGCGGAGGAGATCGGGCCCGAGCTCTTCCGCCGGGCGGTTTCCACCGTGTTCTCCGAACCGCAGATGGACCGTGCGACGGAGGAAGTCGATCTTCTCGGCGCGCATGTGTTCGCCGCCGAATATCTGCCCGGCCAGTTCGACCAGCGGGCGGATTCCGCCGCGCAGTGTATCCAGCTCATCTCGAAGGGGAAGCGCCCGATCATCCGCACGGCGAAGATCTACGCCGTTTACGGCGACCTCTCGGGGGAGGAGCTTGCGGCGATCAAAAAATATGTCATCAACCCCGTCGAGAGCCACGAGGCGAGCCTCGACTTGCCCGAGACGCTCAGGCTGGACCATCCCGTCCCTTCGGACGTGGAGATCCTCGGCGGTTTTTCAGGCTATGACCGTGCGGAGCTCGAGGCATTCGGGGAGAGATACGCCCTCGCGATGGACACGGACGACCTCGCCTTCTGCCAGGCCTATTTCCGCTCGGAGGGGCGGGATCCCACCCTCACCGAGATCCGCATGATCGACACCTATTGGTCCGATCATTGCCGCCATACGACCTTCCTCACGACGATCGACGATGTCCGTTTTGAGGACGCGCTGCTGCAGAGGACCTACGAAGAGTACCTTGCGGCGCGGCGGGAGATCGGGCGCACGAAACCCGTCAACCTCATGGACCTCGGCACGATCGCCGCAAAGGTCCTCAAAAAGAGGGGACTGCTCGCCAAACTCGACGAGAGCGAGGAGATCAACGCCTGCACGGTCAAGATCAAAGTGACCGTAGACGGCAAGGAGGAGGACTGGCTGCTCCTCTTCAAGAACGAGACGCACAACCACCCCACGGAGATCGAGCCCTTCGGCGGCGCGGCGACCTGCATCGGCGGCGCCATCCGCGATCCGCTCTCGGGCAGGAGCTACGTCTATGCCGCGATGCGCGTCACGGGCGCGGGAGATCCCACGGTGCCCGTCCGCGAGACGATGCGGGGCAAACTGCCGCAGCGCAAACTCGTGACGACCGCGGCCGCGGGCTACTCCTCCTACGGCAACCAGATCGGGCTCGCGACGGGGCAGGTGGATGAGATCTATCATGAAGGATATCTTGCCAAACGGCTCGAGATCGGCGCGGTCATCGCGGCGACCCCTGCGGCGAATGTCCGCCGCGAGGAGCCCGCTCCCGGCGACAAGGTCATTCTGCTCGGCGGAAGAACGGGCAGGGACGGCTGCGGCGGGGCGACGGGATCGAGCAAGTCCCATACCCTCGAATCGCTCACCCATTGCGGCGCGGAGGTGCAGAAGGGGAACGCTCCCGAGGAGAGGAAGCTGCAGCGGCTCTTCCGGAACAGAGAGGCGATGCTGCTCGTCAAACGCTGCAACGACTTCGGCGCGGGCGGCGTGTCCGTCGCGATCGGCGAACTCGCGGACGGGCTGAAGATCGACCTCGACCTCGTCCCCAAGAAGTACGAGGGGCTCGACGGCACGGAGCTGGCGATCTCCGAATCGCAGGAGCGCATGGCGGTCGTCGTCGCGGCGGAGGACGCCGGGGCGTTCATCGCCTATGCCGAGGAGGAGAACCTCGAGGCGACCGTCGTCGCGACGGTCACCGGGGAGCCCCGCCTCGTCATGACGTGGAACGGGAAGGTCATCGTGGA
Source organism: uncultured Clostridia bacterium (assembly GCA_947589335.1). Classification (GTDB taxonomy): domain Bacteria; phylum Bacillota; class Clostridia; order Christensenellales; family Borkfalkiaceae; genus Gallimonas. Next base: position 10,176 of record CANPZH010000038.1, read on the forward strand.
CGTTTCCCGCGAATTTCTCAACAGCAACGGCGCGGAGAAGCACACCTGCGCCGCACCCGAAAAGTGCCGCGACTGGCAAAGGCCCGTCCCTTCCTCCTTTATCGAGGGCTATCCCGCTCTTGCGGGCGATCTCAACGTCTGCAGCAAGCGCGGGCTTGCGGAGCGGTTCGATTCGACGATCGGCGCGGGCACGGTGCTCATGCCCTTCGGCGGCAAATACCAGATGACTCCGCCCCAGGCGATGGTCCATCTCATCTCCGTCGAAAAGGGGCACACGGATACCGCCTCCTACATGGCTTGGGGGGGAAATCCCGCCATCCTGCAGAAGAGCCCATATCACGGCGCCTATCTCGCGGTCGTGGAGAGCGTGAGCAAACTCATCGCGGCGGGCGCGTCCTTCGAAGACGTCTATCTCTCCTTCCAGGAGTATTTTTTGAAGCCGCAGAAAGATCCCGCGCGCTGGGGGCAGCCGCTTGCCGCCCTGCTCGGCGCTTTCCGCGCACAGCTCGATCTCGGCGTCGCCGCGATCGGCGGAAAGGATTCCATGAGCGGCACCTTCGAGCACATCGACGTCCCGCCCACCCTCGTCTCCTTTGCGGTGACGACGGGGAAGGCGTCCGAGGCCGTCTCGCCCGAATTCAAGGCGGCGGGGAGGGAGGTCGCGCTCCTTCTGCCCGAGTATGACGAGAACGGCTTGCCCGTGCCCTCGTCCCTCCTCGAAAATTTCAGGACGGTGACCCGTCTTCTGCGCTCCGGAGCCGCCGTCTCCGCCTATACTCCCGCCTTCGGGGGGATCGCCGAGGGCGTCCTCAAAATGTGCCTCGGGAACGGGATCGGCTTCGCCTATTCGGATGACATCGACCTCGCAACGATCTTCGGCTACCGCTACGGGGCGTTCCTGCTCGAGATGATAGGCGGCGCGGAGGATCTGCCCGTTCTCGGCGAGACCGTAATCGAGGAGGAGATCTCCTTCCGCGGCGAGGCCGTCTCCCTTACGGAGCTTCGCCGCCGCTATGAAGAGAGGCTCGAATCCGTCTATCCCTGCAATATCCCCGCTGCAAAGCGACCTTCCGAAAAGTTCACCTTCCGCAAGCGGAACATTCTCGTCCCCGTGACCAAGTTCGTGCGGCCGAGGGCGCTCATTCCCGTATTCCCGGGCACCAACTGCGAATACGACACGGCGAAGGCGTTCGAAGACGCGGGCGCGGAGGCGGTCACGTTCGTCATCCGCAACCGCAATGCGGACGAGGTCGCCCGCTCCGTCGAGCAGTTCGCCCGTCTCATGAAGGACAGCCAGATCGTCTTCATCCCCGGCGGTTTCTCGGGCGGGGACGAACCGGACGGCTCGGGCAAGTTCATCACCGCCTTCTTCCGCAACGAGGAAGTCAAGCGGGAAGTCGAGGCCCTTCTCGATGTGCGCGCGGGGCTGATGGGGGGGATCTGCAACGGGTTCCAGGCGCTCATCAAGCTCGGGCTCGTGCCCTACGGGAAGATCATCGAGACGGACGAGACCTGCCCCACGCTCACCTATAACGACATCGGGCGGCACCAGTCCCGCATCGTGAACGTGAGGATCGCGTCTGCGAACTCGCCCTGGCTCGAGGGCGTGAAGGTCGGCGAGGTCTATTCCGTGCCCATTTCCCACGGAGAGGGCAAGTTCGTCGCAAGCGACGAGCTCATCCGCACGCTCGCCGAACGGGGACAGATCATGACGCAGTACGTCGATCTCAAGGGCGAGCCGACGGCGGACGTCCGCTTCAACCCCAACGGGAGCGCATACGCGATCGAGGGTATTCTCTCCCCCGACGGCAGGGTGTTCGGCAAGATGGGCCACGCCGAGCGCAAGGGCGCGGGGCTTTATCGCAACGTCCCGGGAAGATACGACATGAAGCTCTTCGAAAGCGCGGTGAAATATTACAAATAAGTTTCGCAAATTTCTTTGCTCGCGCGCACGGCTTGCCGCGTAGCGGCCCGCCCTGCTTGCTTCGTAAAGAAATTT
>CANPZH010000039.1 GCA_947589335.1 uncultured Clostridia bacterium
TCGCGGGGCAGGAAGGGGTGACCCTCGCGCCCGACCCCGACGACGTCAAGGGCTTCGAAGAATTCGCAAAGCGCTATGTGGACGGACTTCCCATCGTGAGAGAAGCGGTCCTCAGTCTGAAATAAGGAGAGTAAAAAATGCTCGAAGAATTGAAAGAAAAAGTATTGAAAGCAAATTTGGACCTCGTCAAAAACAAGCTCGTGCTCTTCACGTGGGGGAATGTCTCCGAGATCGACAGAAAGAGCGGACTTGTCGTCATCAAGCCCTCGGGCGTTTCCTATGACGAGATGAAGGCGGAGGACATGGTCGTCGTCGACCTCAACGGAAAAGTCGTGGACGGCAACCTTCGTCCCTCTTCCGATACGCCGACGCACATCGAATTTTACAAGGCGTTCCCGAATATCGGCGGCGTCACGCACACCCATTCCACCTTTGCGACGGCTTGGGCGCAGGCGGGCAGGAGCATTCCCTTCTACGGAACGACCCATGCCGATTATTTCTACGGCGACATTCCCTGCGCGCGTTCCCTTACCAAAGAGGAGATCGAGGGGGAATACGAGAAGAACACGGGACTTGCCATTATCGAGAAATTCCGCGACGACAAGCTCGACCCGCTCGAAGTTCCCGGCGTGCTCATCAAGAGCCACGGCGTGTTCGCCTTCGGGAAGGACGGCGACGGCTCCGTCTACAACGCGACGGTCATCGAGGAAGTCGCCAAGATGGCATTCCTCACCGAGCAGATCAATCCCACCGTGCAGCGGGCGGACCGCTTCATGATGGAAAAGCACTATCGCCGCAAGCACGGCAAGAATGCCTATTACGGGCAGAAGAAGTAAGGTTTCGCACAATTCTTTGCTTACTCGTCGCCGCACGCCCGTTTTTTACGCTTTTCTTGCGAAAAGCTCTGTTTGTGGGCGGCGGCTCCTCTTCCCAAAAAATCTTGCTACGCAATATTTTTTGGGAGACTTCTTTCGGTCGAAAAGAATTGTGTGAGGAAAGGTGCTTCGCCCGCAAAAAACAAAATTAAAAATTATTAAAATCATTAGGGGGTTTTTGATATGAAAGAAAAAGTTGTTTATTGGCTGACAGGTTCGCAGACGCTCTACGGCGACGACGTGCTCGCCCATGTTGCGCAGCATTCCGAGGAAATGGCAAACTACGTCAACGAGTTTATGCCCGTCACGGTGAAATATCTCACCACCTGCAAGAGCTCGGAAGAGATCGTTGCGGCGGTCCGCAAGGTCAACGAGGACGACGACTGCGTGGGCATCATCACGTGGTGCCATACCTTCTCGCCCGCCAAGATGTGGATCAAGGGGCTTACCATGCTCAGAAAGCCGATGTGCCACTTCGCGACGCAATACAACGAGCGCCTTCCCTACGACACCATCGACATGGACTTCATGAACGAGAATCAGGCGGCGCACGGCGACAGAGAGTTCGGCTACATCGTCTCCCGTCTCAGAATGGACAACAAGGTCATCGTCGGGTACTACAAAGATCCTGAGGCGCTCGAAGAGCTCGCCGCATGGTGCAAGGCGGCAGCCGGGCTTGCCTTCTCGAAGAACGTCAAGGTCTGCCGTTTCTCCGACAACATGCGGAACGTCGCCGTGACGGAGGGGGACAAGGTCGAGGCGCACATCGGTCTCGGCTGGGAAGTCGACTACTATCCGATCGGCGATCTCGTGGAGTACATCAACGCCGTCACCGAGGCGGAAGTGGACGCCCTCATGGCGGAGTACGCAGAAAAGTACACGATGGGCACCGACCGCATCTCCGTCGTGCGCGAGCAGGCGAAGTATGAGATCGCGATCGACAAATTCTGCAAGGAGAACGGCGGATACATCGGCATCGTCGATCACTTCGGCGCGCTCCACGGCATGAACCAGCTGCCCGGGCTTGCGATCCAGGATCTGCAGAGCAAGGGCTACGGCTTCGGCGCGGAGGGCGACTGGAAGATCGCCGCGCTCGGCGCAGTCATGCAGTACATGGCGGGTCAGGAAGGCACCGGTCTCATGGAGGACTACACCTACGACCTCAAAGACGGGCTCTGCCTCGGCGCGCACATGCTGGAGGTCTCTCCGCAGTTCGCCGCGACGAAACCCGAGATCCAGGTCCATCCGCTCGGCATCGGCGGCAAGTCCGATCCCGCGCGCCTCGTCTTCGAGGGAATTGCGGCGCCCGAGGCGGTCGCTGTCTCCATGATCGACATGGGCGACAGGCTCCGTCTCATCGTCCAGAAGATCGAGCTCGTCAAATATCCGCACAAGATGCCCAATCTGCCCGTCGGCGGACTCATGTGGAAGTATAAGCCCAACTTCAAGGAAGGGGTCGCGGCATGGATCTATGCGGGCGGCGCACACCATACGGTCGTCAGCTCCAAGCTCTCCGTGCAGGACATGGTGGACCTCGGCAATATGTGGGGCGTGGAAGTCGTCGTCATCGACGAAAAGACGGAGATCAACGAATTCAAGAAGCAGCTCCTTTGGGCAGACCGGATCTGGAAATCGAAACTGTGAGACAGCAGCGGGAAGAGGGCGGCGGAATGCGCCGCCCTTTTTTCGGGAAAGGAGGTTTTTATGGCAATGCAGAGGAAGGGGCGCGGGTTCCAGCTGACAGAGCGGGACAAAGCGGTCTTGAAGGCATTCCGCGCCTGCCGCGTTCCCAACCAATATTTTTCTCTCGACGGCAGGGGGAACACGAAGTACGATTTCAATTTCAACTACGAAGAAGTTTACGACTATGCGGACGCCCTCCTGCGCGGGGAGGAGATCAGTCTCGAACACAATTTCGTAGGGCTCCGCGCCGGGGCGATCAACGAGGATTTCCGCAAAGTCCTCGAAGTGCTCGGCAGGCGGGATCCCGTCCTCGAAGATTTCTGCGACAAGCTGTCGCAGGCGATCTCGGTGATCGAACGCGCAGGCAAATAAAACATTCGGAGAAGATACATGTTTTTCAAACGGTATGACTTCGGCGAGACCTCCGTCTACTATGTGGAGACGCCCGTCGAAGGCCACGACAAGAAGACCACGACCGTCGGCATGGCGGTCTATCCCAAAAGCGTGGAGGTCGATCCCTCCAAACTGCACCCGGACAGTCTCGTCCAGGTCGCATTCACGGGGGATGAGAATCTCATCGACTACACCCACGGCGTCACGATGCGCAACCGCAGGTCGACGCTGCTGAAGGTGACCCGTCAAGTCCAGTTCATGAGCGGGAACCTCAATACCTACCTCACGGACGGGCAGGGGAACGAGTATGTCCACAAGCTCTTTTATCATCCCGAGACGGGCGTCTTCACCGTCTCCGTCCGGTACGACAACCGCACGCGCGAGGCAAGGACGCTCGAACATCTCTCCTCCTTTTCCCTGAGCGGCATCGCCTCGCCCTCGAAGGGGTACACGACGCAGGGCTTGATCCTGCACCGCATGACGAGCGCGTGGTCGCGGGAATGCCGCCTCAGGAGCGACAGCTTCGCCCATCTCGGCCTCGACATGAGCTGGGCGAGATACGGCGTAAAGGTCGAAAAGTGGGGGCAGACGGGCTCCATGCCCAACCGCGGCTACTATCCGTTCGCGGCGATCGAAGACCGCGAGGGGCAGACCGTGCTCGGCGTACAGCTCGAGGCGCCCTTTTCGTGGCAGCTCGAAGTGTACGAGGAGAAGGAGACCTGCGCGCTCTCGGGCGGGCTCGGCGACTACGATACCGCGCACTGGCGCAAGACGGTAAAGCCCGGGGAGGGCTTTGAGACGCACAGGGCGTTTTTCACCGTCAAGCGTTCGCTCGGGGAGGTCTGCAACGCCCTCGTCCATGAACAGGACGCCCATCTCTCCGTCCCCGCGAGCGAGGAAGGAATGCCCGTGATGTTCAACGAGTACTGCACGACGTGGGGGAATCCTACGCCCGCCAGGATCAAGCGGCTCCTGAAGGCGCTCAAGCCTCTGCCCGTCGAATATTTCGTGATCGACAGCGGATGGTACAAACCGTCGGACAAGAACTGGTGCAACGCCATCGGCGACTGGGAGGAGAGCCGCGAGATCTTCCCGGACGGGATCAAAGCCGTCGCGCAGCTCATCCGGGACGCGGGCATGCGCCCCGGGATCTGGTTTGAATTCGAGATCGCGGGAAGGGACAGCAAGTGCTTCGGACGGGAGGATCTGCTCCTCAAGCGGGACGGTTTCCCGCTCACGACCAAAAACCGCCGCTTCCTCGATCTGAGAAAACCCGAGGTCGACCGCTATCTCAAGGAGCGGGTGACCGATTTTCTGAAGAACAACGGCTTCTCCTATCTCAAGATCGACTACAACGACAACTACGGCGTCGGCTGCGACAGCGAGGACGGCGCAAGTTTGGGCGAGGGCGGACGCCGCGTCGCCGAAGAGAGCCTCGAATGGCTCCGCAAGCTCAAAGACGGCGTACCCGATCTCGTGATCGAGAACTGCTCCTCGGGCGGCAGCAGGATCGAACCTCTCCGCATGAGTATGGTCTCCATGTGCTCCTTCTCGGACGCGCATGAATGCAACGAGATCCCGCTCGTCGCCGCGAACGTCTCCCGCGTGATCCCGGCGCGGCAGTCCCAGATCTGGGCGGTCATCCGTGAAAACGAACCCGACTCCCGCACGATCTACTCCCTCTGCGCCGCCATGATGGGCAGGATCTGTCTCTCGGGCGATCTCCACAAGGTCCCCGCAGAGAAGATCGCGCTCATCGCGGAAGGGCTTCGCTTCTACGAAGGCGTCAAGGAGATCGTCCGCCGCGGGGACATCGCCGCCATCGACTGCGACGTCGAATATTACCGCGATCCCGTCGGAAGGCAGGTCTACATCAAGGACTTCGGGAAAAGCCGCCTCGTGATCGTCCACTTCCTGAAGGGCGAGTGCGCGGTGAAGATCCCGCTTGATGGGTACTTCTTGAAATCTTCCTATACCGATCTTCGCTATGCGGTCAAAAACGAATGTCTCCGCATCGCGGGCGCGGAATTCCACGCGGGCGCGTTCCTGCTCGAAAAGGGGGAGGAGACGTGCTGAAAACGCTCTTGGAAGAACACGGGCAGGAGCACCTCCTGCGCTTCTATGAGGAACTTCCGGAGGAGGAGAAGCGAGAGTTCGAGCGGCAGATCGGCGCCGTCGACTGGCAGATCCTCGACCTTATGCGCCACCCCGAGGACCTGAGCGGAAGGGGGAGGATCGCCCCGACCCCGTTTTTGACGGTCTCCGAGATCCGCCGCGACAGAGAGCGGTATCTGGAGGCGGGGAGGGAGGCGATCCGTCTCGGCAAAGTGGCGGCGGTGCTGCTCGCGGGCGGACAGGGCACCCGTCTCGGGAGCGACGCGCCGAAGGGGGCGTTCGACCTCGGCGTCACCCGCCCGCTCTACATCTTCGAACTTCTGATCCGCAATCTGCTCGACGTCGTGCGGGACTGCGGCGTTTATGTCCCGCTCCTGATCATGACGAGCGAAAAGAACGACATAGCGACCCGCGAATTTTTCGCCCGCCACGGAAATTTCGGGTATCCGCAGGAATATCTGCGCTTTTTCAGACAGGACATGGCGCCGAGCGTCTCCTTCGAAGGGAAGCTCTTTTTGGAGGAGAAGGGCAGGCTCGCCCTCTCGCCGAACGGCAACGGGGGATGGTATGCCTCCCTCCTGCGCGCGGACATTCTGAAGGACTTCCCCGCCGTGGAGTGGTTCAACGTCTTCTCGGTGGACAATGTGCTGCAGCGGATCGCGGACCCCGTGTTCGTCGGGGCGACGATCCTGAGCGGCAGGAACTGCGGCGCAAAGGGGGTGCGGAAGGCGTACCCCGGGGAGAAAGTGGGGGTATTGTGCCTCGAGGACGGGCTCCCGAGCGTCATCGAGTACTATGAGATGAGCGCGGAAAACCGCGACCTTGTCGGCGCGGACGGAGAGCCGGTCTATTCCTTCGGCGTGACGCTGAACTATCTCTTCCGCGCGGAAAAGCTCAAAGAGATCTCGGGGCGGAGGATCCCCGTGCATGTCGTGCGCAAGAAGATCCCGTATCTGAACGGAGCGGGAGAGCGCGTCGTGCCCGAGCGGGAAAACGGATATAAATTCGAGACGCTGATCCTCGACATGGTGCGGCTCATGGAGAGCTGCCTGCCCTTCGAGATCGTGCGGGAGAGGGAATTCGCGCCCGTCAAGAACCGCACGGGCGCCGACAGCGTGGAGACGGCGCGCGAACTGTTAATATACAACGGAGTGGAACTGTGATGGAAGAAAATACGGAACTTACGGCGTTTATCGGGCAGCTGGCGGAGCTTAACAGGGAGCTCGTGGAGATTTTCCATACGGGCAACGCGGGGCTCTTTACCGATCTGAACAGAACGATCAAGGAGATGTACCGGCTGCAGCACGGCAAGGAGGACGACGCCTTCATGACGATCGGCCCCGACTGCGAGGTCATCTACCGCAATTTCGACATGCTCGTCGCGGTGCTCCGCACGACGGAGAACGGCGAGATCGACAGGGGCGCGCAGACTGCCGTCAATAAATTTCTGCACAACATTACGGACGCGGCATGCAACATCGCCGCGATCTTTGGTTTGGTCTGAGGGGGATCACGATGAAGAAGGTCAAGATCTTTGCTGATAAAAATCTGGCGATCGGGAAGATTCAACCCACGCTCTACGGTTCGTTCATCGAACATCTCGGGCGTGCGGTCTACGAAGGCATCTACGAGCCCGGTCATCCTACGGCGGACGAGGACGGTTTTCGCGGCGACGTCATCGGGCTCATCAAGGAATTGAACGTGCCGATCGTGCGCTATCCAGGCGGGAACTTTCTCTCCGGATACGACTGGCGGGACGGCGTCGGCCCCCGCGACAAGCGCCCGACGAGGCTCGACCTCGCATGGTTTTCGACCGAGACGAACGAGTTCGGCACGGACGAATTCATGAAGTGGTGCAAAAAGACGGGCATCACGCCGATGATGGCGGTCAATATGGGCACGGGGACGGTCAAAGACGCCGCGCAGCTGGTCGAATACTGCAACCATGCGGGCGGGACGGCGATCTCCGACGCCCGCAGGGCAAACGGCGCAGAGGAGCCCTACAACGTGCGCTATTGGTGCATCGGCAACGAGATGGACGGTCCCTGGCAGATCGGACATCTCTCCGCGGACGATTACGGCAAGAAGGCGCTCGAGGCCGCGAAGGTCATGCGCTGGACGAACGGGGAGTTCAAGGAGGAAAACGGCAGAACGTGGGGGATGCAGCCGCTCAAACTCATCGTCTCGGGCTCCTCCAACCATGAGATGAAGACCTTCCCCGAGTGGGACAGAGTCGTCCTCGAGCACACCTATCCGCAGGTCGACTATCTCTCCATGCACCGCTATTACATGTACGACCGGGAGGACCGCGACCCGTTGGAGGACTTTTTGGGCTCGGCGGACGACATGAACGAGTACATCGGCACCCTCCGTGCGACGATCGAATATGTCCGCGCCAAGGTCCGCTCCGCAAAGCGTGTGCATATCTCCTTCGACGAGTGGAACATCTGGACGGTCAACGCCCCGAGATCGGAGCCGCTCTGGAAGAAAGCGCCTCATCTGCTCGAAGACGTCTACACCTTCCAGGACGCGCTCGTCTTCGCGGGGCTGATGAACACGCTGCTCAACAATTGCGACGTCGTGCACATCGGCTGCCTCGCGCAGCTCGTCAACGTGATTGCTCCCATCATGACGGAGAAGGGCGGTGGCGTCTTCCGCCAAACTTCGTTTTATCCCTTCCGCTATCTTGCGAATTACGCCACAGGCGAGACGATGCGGACTTTTTCCGATCCGGACCTGTTCGGGACGAAGTACGGAAGCGCAAGAGAGATCAACGAGTCGGTCACGCACGACGGCGCAAGGCGCTCGGTCTGCGTATCCGTCTGCAACTATGCGCAGGAGGACAGGGAAGCGGAGATCGAACTGCGCTCCTTCGGCGATCTGCGGGCGGTGGAGTACGTCGAGATGACGGATCCCGATCTGTTCGCGGTCAACGGATTCGGAAAGGAGAAGGTCGTGCCCCATGAGAAGGCGCTGCCGGATGTTAAGGACGGTTCTCGCGTCATACTGCGTCTTCCCGCGATGAGCTGGAGCTTCTTGCGGTTTACCTATTGAGAGATTCACTGAGTTATGGCAAAGAAACGCAGAAAAGGCGCCGCAGGTGCGGCGAAAAAACGTTCCGAAATCTTTTTGATCTGCCTTGTCGTGCTGTTGGTCCTTCTGATCGCCGCGGGCGCCTGTTGGTACTTCTTTGTGTACCGCAAGGCCCACAAGGGCCCGTCCGCCGGGACGGAAGGCCCCTCGGGAGAACTTCCAGAAGAGCCCTCGGGCGGGACGGAGGCGCCTGCCTCCGAGGAGCTTGAGATCCATTTTCTCGAGCTCGGCAACAAATACGCGGGCGACTGCGTTTATGTGCGGGTCGGCGACGTGGATATTCTGATCGACGGCGGCTCGCGGGAAAATTCCGCGGACACGATCGAACGGTATGTAGATGCCTACTGCACGGACGGGATCCTCGAATACGTCATCGTCACGCACGGGCACCAGGACCACATCGCCGCCTTTGCGGGGAACAAGACCTATCCGAGCCTCTTCCGCCGCTTCGAGTGCCGCACGATCATCGACTTCCCGCGGACAAACAGCGATTCGGGCGTCTACCGCCGCTATGTGGAGGAGCGGGACGCGGAAGTGGAGGCGGGCGCCGTCCACTATACCGCCCTCGACTGCTGGAAGGAGGAGAAGGGCGCAAAGCGCAGCTATCCGCTCGCGGATGGGATCTCGATGAACTTCCTCTACAACTATTACTACGACCACTCCTCGAGCGACGAGAACAACCACTCCGTCTGCATGTATCTCAGTCAAGGAAACTATAACTACCTCTTTACGGGCGACCTCGAAAAGGAGGGGGAGGCCTATCTCGTCGAATACAACGAACTTCCGCAGTGCAAGCTATATAAGGCGGGACATCACGGTAGCAGAACGTCAAGCACGGAGGTCCTGCTCGAACGGATCAAGCCGGAATACGTCTGCGTGTGCTGCTGCGCCGGAGCTCCCGAATATACGAAGGATCCCGATACCGTCTTCCCCACGCGGGAGATGCTCGAACGGGTGATGAAGTATACCGACAAGATCTATGTGACCTCGCTCGCGACGAACGTGGATCTTGAGGGCAAAAAGTGGGATTACACGTCTTTGAACGGAAATATCGTTGTCCGCTCCGACGGAACCGATTTCACAGTGACGGGGAGCAATCACTCGAAAATTTTAAAAGAAACGGAGTGGTATGCGGCAAACCGCGCATAAAATTTTCATTTTGCTGTTGCTTTCTTGTGAGATCCATGTTATAATGTAAAAAAGAGGTGCCACTATGATTGGGAACAAAACGAAACGAGGACTGATACTTGCGGCGGCCGCGGCGTTTGCCGGCGCGCTTGCATGCGGCGCCCGCGTCTTTGTAGTCCGCGCCGACGGGAATGCGGCAAGCGTCGGGGGGACGGAGTACGCAACGGCGGAAGAGGCACTTTCCGCGTGGACCGAGGGCACGACGCTCAAACTGCTCTCCGACGTCACGACGCCGACGATCTTCCTCGATCAGACGAAGACGCTCGATCTCAACGGCTTTGCCCTTAAAGGCGACGGGAGCGGCTCCGTTCTGCGCGTCCGCGGAGCGACCCTCACCGTCTCCGATTCCTCCGAAAATCAGAGCGGCACGATCACGGGCGGGAAGTCCGGATCGGGTGCGGGGATCTACGTCTCCGGCGGCGGGCTGAACTTGACGGGCGGAACGGTCAAGGGCAACACGGCCGGCTGGGAAGGGGGCGGCGTCTTCCTCGAAAACGGCGCGACCTTCCGCATGACGGGCGGCGTCATCGAAGAGAACACGGCAGATTACGGCGGAGGTGTCTTCCTGAAAGAGAGCAGCGCGGAGCTTTCCGCGGGCTTTATCCGCAACAACACCGCCGATTTCAACGGCGGCGGGATCTATCTGTTCGGCGCGGGCGCGGATGCGTCGGTCACCCTCTCGGGGACGACGGTCTCGGACAACGAGGCGGCTTCCCTCGGCGGGGGCATTTCGGTATATAAGCGCGGCTCCGTCACCATGGCGGAGGGCGTCATCCGCGGGAATCGGGCGACCGGCGGCGCGGGGATCTATCTCCACGGCAGCAGCAGGGCCGCAGGCGACGCCGACGAATATCCCGCAACGTTCACCCTGCAGAGCGGCGCGATCGACGGGAACACGGCGACCTTCAACGGCGCGGGCGTGCTCGCGGACGCGAACGGTTCCATCCGCATGACGGGAGGCAGGATCTCCGACAACCGTTCCGAGAACGACGGAGGCGGTATCTTTGTCGGCAGCGGCGGATCTGCCGCATTCAGCGGAACGGCGAACGTCACCTCCAACCGCGGCTTCGGCGGAACGAGCAACGTCTTCTTGGCGGAGGAGGATCTCGTCTCGGTCGATCCCGCTCTCACGGGGAGCCTCGGCTTCGGCATGCGCAGTCCCGCGACCATTCTCGACGGCAGCTATACCGGCACGGGCGCAGGGATCACCGCAGACGCGGAAAACTCCGAGATCGACGTGAGCGGCGGCGCCCTCAGGCTGATCCATACGGGGCTTGTCGGGATCGCGATCAGCAAGAGCCCGACGAAGACGGAGTACCGCGTCGGCGAGAATTTCGACCCCGCGGGCATGGTCGTCACCGCGATCTACGCGGACGGCAGAGAGGTGGAGATCACGGGGTATCAGATTTTAGACGGCAACAATCTGACCGCAAGCAGCAAGACGGTCACGATCGTCTACACAGAGGGGAGCACGACCGTGCGTACGACGGTCACCATCAAGATGACAGGCGGCGAGGGCGAGAACCCCGGCGGCAGCGGCGGAGATCCTTCAGACCCGTCCGACGGGCCCGGGACGGACAATGACCGCGGGAACATCGCAATGTACTGGGGCTATGTCGCAGTCATATCGCTCTCCGTTCTCTTTGTTGCGATTCTGATCGTCGTCGGCGTCACGACGCACGGATTCAAACGGAAAAAGAAGTAACTTTTGTGTGGAGCGGGTCGGCAGTTTGTTGCCGACCCGCTCCCTGCGAAAAAAAAGTAAAATTCACCGTAAAAAACGCTTGCTTTTTTTCCGTAAGTTTTTTATAATAAGAAAGCTGAAAGCAACTGATGTGCTATTGTGGCTCAGGCAACAGTGCAGCTGATTCGTAAGTCAACGGTCGCCGGTGTAACCGGCGGAGAAAAAAAGCAAGTTTATTGTGCTATTGTGGCTCAGGCAACAGTGCAGCTGATTCGTAAGTCAACGGTCGCCGGTGTAACCGGCGGAGAGATAAACAAGATTATTGTGCTACTGTGGCTCAGGCAACAGTGCAGCTGATTCGTAAGTCAACGGTCGCCGGTGTAACCGGCGGAGAAAAAAGCAAGTTTATTACGCTACTGT
>CANPZH010000040.1 GCA_947589335.1 uncultured Clostridia bacterium
ATTGGTACCGCACGGCGTACCGCGGCGGAGAGGCCTATGTGAGCGCGGATCCGCGCTATACGGAGCTGATCGGGCTGCCCTCTGCGGACGCGCGGACGGAGGAGGTCATACGGGAGGGATTCCGCCTGCTCGGCACCCCCTACGTCTATGGCGCGACGAGAGTCCACGACGGCAAGGGAGGGCTCCTTAAAGGCTTCTCGGAGTGGAAATTCGACTGCTCCTCCCTCATGCAGTACATCTTCTTCCGCGGCGCGGACGTCCTCCTCGATGTGACGACCCGTACGCAGATCGTACAGGGGAGAGCGGCCGAGGATCCGCAAAGGGGGGATCTCCTCTTCTTCACGAACGCCGCACGCCGGAACCGCACGGGCATCGAGCGCGTGGGACACGTTGCGCTCTTCCTCGGCGGGGACTACATTCTGCACACCGCCTCCGACTACGCGCGGGCGGAAAAACTCACCGCGCAGAGAAAGGCCGATTTCCTCGCAGCACGGAGAGTGCTCTGACACCACCCCCTTCCGAGGGCCGTGCGTCACGGTATTCCGACGACCGCCGCTCTCCGCGTCATTCCGACGAGCATCTCTTCCACGTCATTCCGACGACCGAAGGGAGGAGGAATCTGAGGTCGAGATTCCTCACATTCGTTCGGAATGACATATAAAAATATGAGCGGAATGACGTGATTGAGATTCCTCGCATTCGCTACTTCGCGCCGTTGGCGCTCGTGCCGCGCTTAGAGAATCAGAACTGCGCGCGGGGCGGAATGACGTATTAAAACATTGGGCGGAATGATGTTCTTTTTACGTCCCACTGCCCCGCATTCTTGTTTACGTCACACTGCCCCGCCTTCCTACTGTCATGGTTCCTTGGGCGGCACGAGGAGCGTATGCGACGAAGTAGCGTAGCCGAAGTGTGGACCGCATTATAATAATGTCCATGTTTCGACTACGCTCAACATGACGTATTAGAAATAGAGCGGAAGGACGTAATGAGGGAAATTTAATGCGGTGAGGGAAAACAGTGCGGGCGCGCGGCTTTCAGCCGCGCGCCCGCACTGTTTCGCTTTATACGATCCCTTTCGGCAATACGCTCCTCTTTCGCTTTATACGATCCCTTTCGATGATACGCTCCTCTTTTGCTTTATACGATCCCCTCGCGGAAGAGCAGATCGGACAGTGCGCCGAGCGCACGGGGAGACAGCGTCTCTCCGCGGATCCCCGAAGCGATCCCCGCCTTCTCCAAAAGTTCCCCCGCCCTGCCGCGGGAGAGGTGAAATGCGCCCATGAGATTGTTCTCGAGCGTCTTTCTTCTGCTCAGAAAGGCGCAGCGGACCGTCTCGCGGAACGCCTTTTCGCTCTCCACGGGGAATCCTCCGCGGGAAAAGTCGATCCGCACCACGGCGGAATCCACATTGGGGCGGGGCGTGAACATCGTCCCGGACACTTTGCGGGTGATCTCGCAGATCCCCCGCCGTGCGACCGCGGCCGTGATCGCGCCGTAGTCCGCCGTTCCCTCCTTCGCCCCGAGCCGAAGGGCGACCTCCTCCTGCACCATGACCGTAAGCCCCGTGCACGTTTTGCTCTCCTCGGCAAAGCGCAGAATGAGCGGCGTCGTCACATAGTAGGGAAGATTGGCGACCACGGTGTAGGCGCCGAGCTCCCGCTCCAGCGCGGCGAGATCTTCCCCCGCGAAATCGCGGAAGACGACCTCGGTATTGTCGCAGCCGGAGAGCGTCTCGGCGAGCACGGGTTTTAAGCTCTTGTCGATCTCGTAGGAGACGACCCGCGCCGCCCGTTCGCTCAATGCGCGCGTGAGCGCGCCCGCCCCCGTGCCGATCTCGAGCACCGTCGTCTCCTTCGTCACGCCCGCGTCCGAGACGATCGCGCGGAGCAGGTTCGGATCGGTCAGAAAATTCTGGCCGTATCTCTTTTTGAAGACAAATCCGTGTTTTTTTAAGACTTCTTCCATCTTTTCCCCGTGATAAAAGGGCGCATTCCGCACAAAGTAAGGGCGAGGGAGCTTCCCTCCTCACCGATGAGAAAGAAGAGCCGAAAAGCGCATTCGGCTCTTTTGTTTTTTATTTCAGCTTCGGGAACAGCCGCGCCGCGTTCCCACGGATCGCCTCGATCATCTCATAGAGGGTAACGCCCTTGACCGCCGCCAGCTTCTCCGCGATGACGGGAATGTTCGCGGGCGTGTTCTTCTCCCCGCGGAAGGGGGAAAGATAGGGGCTGTCCGTCTCGGACAGGATGCGGCCCAACGGGCATGCCTCCACGCTTTCGATGACCCGTCTTGCGTTTTTGAAGCAGACGACGCCGCCGAAGGAGAAGTAGGCGCCCAGCTCGAGAAAGTCTTCGAGGTTCTCCCGCCCGTAGGAATAGCAGTGCATCAAAAACCCGCTCCCCATGCGTCCGAAGCGCTCCCGCAGAATGGCGAGCGTATCGGCACAGGCGTCGCGCGAGTGGATCTCGACGGGGAGCGAGAGCTCCTCCGCAAGATCGAGCTGCGCCTCGAACGCCGCGCGCTGCGCCGCCCTGTCGGGATCGGGATAGTGATAGTCGAGCCCGATCTCCCCCACCGCGACGCACTTTTCGTCCGCCGCCCATTCCTCGAGCGTCTCCACGGCCTTCCGCCCGAAATTTTCGAGCTCGGAGGGATGCACGCCCACCGTAAAATAGCACCCGTCGTGCGTTTTGGCAAATTCCGAATGCCACTTCGCGTGCGCGAGCGTGTCGCTCGCGAGAATGACGGTCCTCACTCCCGCGGCCTTGATCTTCTCCCACTCTGCGGGAAATTCGTACCCCTCCTCCGCAAAATGGGCGTGTACGTCGATCATCGTACCTTCGCCCCGCTCTCGACCGCCCTCTCGGGGGAGAGCAGACTGAGGTTGCCCTCGCCGTCTTCGGCGCAGAGGATCATGCCCTCCGAGAGCACGCCGCAGAGCTTCACGGGCTTCAGGTTCGTGACGAGCACGACCTTTTTTCCGACCATCTCCTCGGGCGTATAGAATTTTGCGATGCCGGAGACGACCGAGCGCGTTTCACTGCCGATTTTGACCGTCTCATGCAGGAGCTTTTCGGACTTTGCGACCCGCTCGCAGGCGATCACTTCCCCGATCTTCAGCTCCACTTTCCCGAAGTCCTCGATGCCGATGGGCGCCTTTTCGTCCTCGGCCGAAGCGGGCTTCGCCTCGTTTGAAGTCTCCTTTGCGAGCCGTTCCGTCTCCGCGAGCTCCTTTTTGAGGTCGAGACGGGGGAAGATGGGAGGCAGTTTCACGACCTTGGCGCCCTCTTTCAGCCCGCCGAACGCGAGCGACTCGAAGCCCTCGTTTTCGTCGCAGGAAAAGCTCCTTAAAATGAGCGCGGGCGCCTTGGTCAGGAAGGGTTTGAGAAGGATCGCCGCGATGCGGCAGACCTCGGCGAGATTGTAGAGCACCGCGCCCAGCCGTTCCCGCTTTGCGGGATCTTTGGCAAGCAGCCAAGGCGTCGTCTCGTCGATATACTTATTCGCCCGCGCGACGACCCCGAAGATCGCCTCGAGCGCCTCGGGCGCATTCAGCCCGTCCATCGCCCGCTTCACCTTGGAGAACGCCCCCTCCGCGAGGGAGGCGAGTTCGCCGTCCGGGCCCTCCGCCTCTCCCCGTGCGGGCAAAACGCCGCCGAAGTACTGCACGATCATCGCGGACGTGCGGGAGACAAGGTTGCCGAGATCGTTGGCAAGATCGGCATTCACGCGGAGGAGAAAGCGCTCCGTGGTGTATTCCCCGTCGCTGCCGAAGGGGATCTCGCGGAGAAGATAGTACCGCACCGCGTCCGTGCCGTAGCGCTTGACGAGTTCATAGGGATCGGTCAGCTCGGGGCGGGCGTTCTCTTTGCTCTTGGAGAGCTTCTCGCCGCCGATGAGCAGCCATCCGTGCCCGTAGATCTGTTTGGGGAGCGGGATCCCGAGCGCCATCAGCATCGCCGGCCAGATGATGGAATGGAACCGCACGATCTCCTTGCCGACCATGTGCAGATCGGCGGGCCAGAATTTGCGGAAGAGACTGTCGTCCTCCGAGCCGTAGCCGAGCGCGGTGATATAGTTGAGAAGGGCGTCGATCCAGACGTATGCCGTGTGCTTTTCGTCGAAGGGAAGCGGCACTCCCCACTTCACCGTCGTGCGGGAGACCGAGAAGTCGTTCAGCCCCGCCTTCAGAAAGTTGTTCACCATCTCGTTGACGCGGGACTTGGGCTGCAAAAATTCGGGATCTTTCTTATAGTGCTCCAGAAGGGCGGGCGCATATTTGGAGAGGCGGAAGAAGTAGCTCTCCTCTCTCTGAAGGGTCACCTCCCTGCCGCAGTCGGGACACTTGCCGCCGACGAGCTGGCTCTCCGTCCAGAACGATTCGCAGGGGGTGCAATAGTAGCCCTCGTATTCGGACTTGTAGACGTCGCCGCTCTCATAGAGCTTCTGATAGATCTTCTGTACGCAGCGGACATGATCTTCGTCCGTCGTGCGGATAAAGCGGTCGTAGCCGACGTCGAGCAGGCGCCACATGTCCTTCAGGCGGGCGACCAACGGGTCGATGAACGCATGCGGGGTGATGCCGCGCTTGAGCGCCTCTTTCTCCACCTTCTGGCCGTGTTCGTCCGTTCCCGTCAGGAAAAAGACCTCCTCGCCGGACATCTTGTGGAAACGGGCGAGCGCGTCGCAGATGACCGTCGTATAGCAGTGCCCGATGTGCCAGTTCCCGCTCGGATAGTAAATGGGTGTGGTGATGTAATACTTTTTGCCTTCCATGTGCCGCTCCTCTCTGTTTTCGTCCCTATTATAGCGCATTGCGGAAAAAATGTAAATTGTTTTGCGCGGCGAACTTTTTACGGAAAAGGCTCGGCGCCGCGGGCAATGCCCGCGGCGCCGAGCCGCCTGCTTGCGGAGCCTATCCGCCCCGCAGTTCCATTCGCTTTTTTCTGATCGCCATGAGCCCCTCCACGGGATCCGAGATCCCCTCCGTCGCCGCCTCCATCGGGCAGGGGCCGTCGCCCGTCCGGCGGACGATCTGCTCCGTCAGGACCCGATACCCGCAGGCGATCTGCCGGGACTCGAAGATCTCCTTGCCGCGGCGGCCGAGGACCTCGGCATAGACCTCCTTTGCCCCGAGCAGGACATAGAGGAGCGCCGCCGCCCCGCCGACCACTCTGTCCGCCGCGGAAAAACCCTCGAGCGTCTCTCCCGCGTCGAGAAGCTCCAAAAGGGGGTCGACGCCGCGGAGACGGCTCACCCGCTCCTCCTCTCCGCGCACGAAGGCGCAGGTGACAGAGGGATCGGAGAGGAGCAGCTCCTTCGCGCGGTCAATGCCGTTCATCGTCTCTCCTTGCCGCATATCCGAATCCGAACCCGGGCATGCCGATGAAGTGAACAAGCTGCGGCAGTGCGACGGCGGCGATCACCGCAAGGGCCGCCGCGGCCGTCTTCGTCTGCCATGACGTGCAGACGAGCGTTCCCGTTTGTTTGCGTACCATAAGATCCTCCCTATTCGAATTGTTTTGCGACCTGCTTGAGCAGTTTCCTGATCTCGAGATGCTGGGGGCAGACCTTCTCGCATCTGCCGCAGGCGATGCAGTCGCTCGCCTTCCCCGAAGTCGCCGTGAAGTTTTCGTAGTAGACGTCGCTGTTCCAGTCGCGGTACCGCCGCTTCTGGTTGAGACAGGAGAAGAGATCGGGAATGGAGATCTTCTTCGGGCAGCCGTCCACGCAATAGCGGCATGCGGTGCAGGGAATGAACTCTTGCCCCGTGAGGATCGCACGCACGCGCAAAATCGCCGCATGTTCCTCCTCCGAGAGGGGGACGAAGCGCCCCATCGTGGCGAGGTTATCCGCCATCTGCGCCTCGTTGCTCATGCCCGAGAGGGTCATGAAGACGCCCTCGAACCCGGCGGCGAAGCGGAGGGCGTAGGAGGCATTGCTCCCCCCGCCGAGCCCCCGCAAGATCGCGTCCGCCTCGGGCGGAAGCCCCACGAGGGTGCCTCCCTTGACGGGCTCCATCACGATGACGGGCTTGTTGTGTTTTCTGCACACGTCGTAGCACTTGCGCGATTCGATGCCCGGATTGTCGTAGTCGACGTAGTTGAACTGGATCTGCACGACCTCGATCGCGGGATATTCGGTGAGGATCCTGTCGAGCACCGCCGCTTTGTCGTGGAAGGAGATCCCGACGTGGCGGAGCTTGCCCTCCTCTTTGAGCGCAAACGCCGTCTCGTATGCCCTGCAGCGCTTGAACTTTTCGAAGTTGCCCGCGTTCTGCGCGTGCATGAGGTAGAAATCGAAATACTCCACACCGCAGAGGGAGAGCTGCTTCTCGATGAAGGGACGGATGTCTTCCTCCCTGTCGAAATAGGGCTCCGTGAGCTTGTCGGTGAGCGTGAAACTCTCGCGCGGGTGCCGTTTGACCACGCAGTCACGGATCGCCGTCTCGCTCTGTCCGCCGAGATAGCCGTGCGCCGTGTCGAAATAGTTGAACCCGGCCTGCAGAAAGGCATCCGCCATGCGGCTGAATTCCGCATAATCCACCTTGCCGGACTTCATCGGCAGACGCATACAGCCGAACCCGAAATTCTTTTTGACCTTTTCGAATGACATACTCCGCCTCCTGTCGGATCAGATAGGATAAGCTGATTATATCATACCCGCGCGAAAAAATCAATGATAACATTGTGAAAACCTTTACAACGCCCGGCGTTTCCTCTTCGCGCGGAATGACGTATTAAAAAGCGCGGGGCGGAAGGACGTAATTAAGATTTCTCACATACGTTCGAAATGACGTGTAAGAGAAATCGCGGCTCGGAATGACGTATAGGGCGGGCGGAAGGGGCGCCGAGAGAGTAGGGACAAAGCGGCATATTTGTACGCAAGACGGCATAAAAAACCGCCGCGGAGCGGCGATCAGACATGCGATCCTGCATACGATCCTGCAACATTCGGCCGGGATACGGCCTGCGTTTTGACGGTTACAGCATTTTGATGTACTCGGGCAGAGAGTCGAGCGCGCTGTCCGTCTGATAAGTAAAATAGGAGTAGAGGAGGCGCAGCGCACGCTTTTCGCCGTCCTTTCGCGCTTCTCCCTCCGGAAGCTGCGGCCCCGTGCCGAGGGCGGCGCGGATCGTCCGGTAGGTAGACTCGCTCGCGGGGGTGCCCTTCCCGCAGTCGAAACAGGCAAAGGCGCCGGCGGACATATCGAACCGCAACTTCCCCGCAAGCGGCTTGCCGCACAGGGGGCAGTCCGCCGCGACGATCGGATAACCCGCAAGCCTCTGGGCGGTCAGAAGAAAGCGGATGAGCGCAAGGGAGACCTCGCCCATGCACATCTGTCCGAGCGCCGTCACCGCCGCGACGAGCATCTCGCGGCTGACGATCCCTTCGTACATGAGCCTGTCCGCCGCCTCCATGACCGTCGTCGCCGCATAGAATGCGCCGATGTCCTCGCACAGAGGATAAAACCCGTCGTGGAGGGACGCCGAGATCACCGTGTGCCGTCCGCCCCGCTCCGCGAGCACGAACTCCGCGAAACAGAAGGGCTGCGCCGCGAATTTGAGGCGGGCGTTCGCCTTGCGGACCCCCTTCACCGCGGCGCCGAGCTTGCCGCGGTCTGCGGTGAGAAGCGTCGCCATCTTGTCGTTTTCTCCGTAGTCGACCGCCCTGAGCACGAGGGCGTCCGTCTTGATCTCCATCTCTCAGTCCTTCAGCTGTTTATAGAGCAAATAATAGGTCACGTTGCCCGTCTCTTCGAACATCTCCCATGCGATCTGCTTGGCGCTCCTCGGTTTTCTGAATCCGTCTTCCCGCATTCCCGTTCCTCCTCGGAAGCAGTATGGGAAAATCGGGACGGGTTATTCCTCGTCGACGTAGCCGAGCTCGCGGAGCATGCCGCCCTTGTCCCGCCAGTCCTCGCGGACTTTGACATAGACCGTTAAAAAGACCTTCTTTCCGAGGAATTTTTCCATGTCTTTGCGGGCGAAGGACGCCGTCTCTTTGAGCGCCTTCCCCTGTTTGCCGATCAAGATCGCCTTGTGGTTGCGCTTTTCGCAGACGATATCGAGGTTGACGTCGGCGACGCCGTCTTCCCGCGTTTCGAACCGGTTGACGACGACCGCCGCGCCGTGCGGGATCTCCTTGTCGTATTTCAGGAGGATCTTCTCGCGCATGATCTCGGCGATCATGAACCGCTCGCTCTTATCCGAAACGACGTCTTCGGGGTAGAGATATTCCCCCTCGGGGAGGAGGGCGAAGATCGCCTTTTCGAGCCGCTTGAGGTTCTTCCCCTTGCGCGCGGAGACGGGACAGACGTCCGCCCCGACGCCCGCTTCGAAGATCTTCTTCACGTCCCCCGGGATCTGCTCCTCGGGCATGATGTCCGTCTTCGTATAGGCGATGAGCATGGGCAGCCCCGACGCTTCGTATTTCTTCATGAGGGCGAGGTCGCCCTCCGTGACGCCCGCGTGTCCGTCGTGGACGAACAGAATGGCGTCGACCTCCTTCGCCGTGTTCTCCGTCGTGCGCATCATCAGGCTCGTGAGCTCGTTGCGCTGACGGTAGATCCCCGGCGTGTCGGCAAAGACGATCTGTCCCTCTTCCTTTGTGAGGATCCCGAGGATCCTGTCCCGCGTCGTCTGCGGCTTGGGGGAGGTGATGGCGACCTTCTCGCCGACCAGCACGTTGATGAGCGTGCTCTTCCCCGCATTCGCCCTGCCGATGACCGCTACCGTTCCGCTCTTCATGACGCTCTCCCGAGTCCGAGCCGCCGCATGACTTCTTCCTCTTTTTCGCGCATTTCGGACTTCTCTTCCTCCGTTTCATGGTCGTAGCCGAGGCAGTGCAGAACGCCGTGGACGGCGAGATAACAGATCTCCCGCTCCCGCGAATGCCCGTACTCCTCCGCCTGTTCCTCCGCCCGCTTGCGGCAGATCGCAACGCTGCCGAGAATGAGCCTGCCCTCCTCGTCCAGCTCCCCTCTGTAGCGGGCGGCGAGGATGGGCTTCCCCTTGACGTCTTCCAGCGCGGGAAAACTCAATACGTCCGTCACCTTGTCCGTATCGCGATAGGTGCGGTTGAGGGTGCGGATCTCCTCTTCGTCCACGAAGAGCAGCTCGATGAGGAGCGGGACGTCCCCCTCCGCGAGCCCCCCGAGCGCCTCCGCAAGGCGGGCGCGCTCCTGCCCGCTGAGTTCCTCGGCTTCGATCTCGAATTTACTTTTCATCGGGTTCTTCCTTGACGACCTGGCGGTCCCTGTTGAAGCGGATGGAGGGATATTTGACGCGGTGATGATGCACGCCCGAGAGCGCCTCCACGATCGTCGTCTTGACGGTCGTCAGCTCGCGCATCGTGATGTCGCAATCGACGAACTGGTCGAGATCCATTCTCTCCTCGATGATGGAACGCACGACGCGCTCCACGTTCTCGGGGGTGCGCTCCTTGAGGGTGCGCGCCGCCGCCTCCGAGGCGTCCGCGATCATGATGATCGCCGCGATCTTGCTGTGCGGCGTGGGACCGAGATAGGAGTAATCCTTGATGTTCGCGTCTCCGCCCGAGAGACGCATCGCCTTGTCGTAGAAAAATTTGATGGGGAGCGTGCCGTGGTGCTCCCGCGCGACGTCCGCGAGCTCCTTCGGCAGCCGCGCCGCGATGAGCAGGTCGTAGCCGTCCGTCGTGTGCGAACGGATGATGTCCGCCGAGAGCTCGGGCGTGAGCTCGTCGTGCAGGTTGTAACCCGTCTGGTTCTCCGTGAAGCAGTCTGGCTGCTTCAGCTTGCCGACGTCGTGATAGTACGCCGCGGCTCTCGCGAGCTCCGCGTTTTCGCCGAGCGCGATCGCGCAGGTCTCGGCGAGCTGCGCCACGATGAGCGAGTGGTTGAACGTCCCCGGCGCCTCCGTCCTCAGCCGCTTGATGAGCGGCATGTTCGCGCTCGTCAGCTCTCTCAGGCGGAAGACCGTGAGCCGGTTGAAGACGAACTCGAACACGGGCAAAAAGCACAGCGTGAGCGCCGAAGAGAGGAAACAGCCCAAAATACCGAAGCCCGCGGAGGCGACATAGGCGATCCAGCCGCTGTTGCCGTAGATCGCGGGGAGCTCCAGAAGCAGAATGATGATGACGGTGGGAACGGCGATGAAGGTGCCGAGCAGCAGCATCCCGCCCCGCGTCTTCACGTTGCCCGCGGTGAGCACGGCAAACGTTCCGCAGACGAAGCCGAGCATGAGGGAAAAGTACACCTCGACATGCGCGCCCGCCTCCGCGCCCACGCCCATGGACGCCGAAAAGTTATCGGTATAGGTGTCGATGACGAACAGCAGGAGGGAAAAGACGAAGTTCAGAAGGATCGCCTGCCTGCGGTTGAATACGAACAGGCAGAGTAGCGCAAGCAACGCCATCGGACGCGCGAAGATGCTCACGAACCGCCCGAACAGATAGCAGGTGAGCACCGAGAGCGTGATGATCGAGAAGATCATGAACACGTTGCGGATGCTCATCAGAAATTCTTTGTCTTCGAAATAGAAGTAGTAGTAGACGATATAGAAGAGGAGCAGGGCGCAGATGCACAGCGAAAGAAAGCGGGAATAATCCTGACGGAAATAGTCCTTCCAGCTCCCCGGGTTGTTGATGACGATCATCAGGAGAATAAAGAGGATAAAGACGACGTAGCACAGCGCAAAGACGAATGCGCTGCCTACAAGTTTCTTTCTCCCCGCAGCTTTGGATCCTTCCATTATCGTTTTTCTCCTTTGCTCTTTTTTGCCTGGTCCCGCTCATAGGCGCGGACGATGCGCATCACGAGCGGGTGCCGCACAACGTCCTTTTCGGAAAGCTCGACCACGGCGATCTCGTCGACGTCTTTTAAGATCGTCACCGCCTGTTTCAGTCCGCTCATCTTGCCCTCGGGGAGATCGGTCTGCGTGAGATCTCCCGTGACGACCATGCGGCTTCCCTCGCCCAAACGGGTCAAAAACATCTTCATCTGCTCGCGGGTGGCGTTCTGCGCCTCGTCGAGAATGACGAAGGCGTCCGAGAGCGTTCTGCCGCGCATATAGGCGAGCGGCGCGACCTCGATGGCGCCCTTCTCCATCAGTTTCCCGTACGTCTCGAGCCCGAACATCTCCTGCAGGGCGTCGTAGAGGGGACGGAGATAGGGATCGACCTTCGTCTGCAGATCGCCCGGGAGGAACCCGAGCTTCTCCCCCGCCTCGACGGCGGGACGGGTGAGAATGATCTTTTCGACCTCCTTCGCCTTGTATGCGGCGACGGCGAGGCAGACCGCAAGATAGGTCTTGCCCGTGCCGGCGGGCCCCACGCCG
>CANPZH010000041.1 GCA_947589335.1 uncultured Clostridia bacterium
GAGACGAAGTCGGACTCGCAGTTGACCTCGATGAGCACGCCCACGCCGTTTTCGACGAGGGCATAGACGATCCCCTCTGCCGCGATCTTGCCGGCGCGCTTAGCAGCCTTTGCGATGCCCCGTTCGCGGAGCAGTTCCGCCGCACGGTCCATGTCGCCGTTTGCGTCCACGAGCGCGCGCTTGCAGTCCATCATTCCCGCGCCCGTCTGTTCACGGAGCGCCATAACGTCCTTTGCGGTAAATTCAGCCATATTCCTTGATCCTCCTTGCGATTACTCTTCTGCGGGGACTTCCGCCGTCTCCGCGGGCGCCTCTGCGGGAGCTTCCGCAGGCGCTTCCTCCGCCGCCTCGGCAGCGGGTTCCTCTGCGACCTCGAAGGTCTCGCCCTGGTTCGCCTCGATGACCGCGTTCGCGATGACGGACGAGATGAGCTTGATGGCTCTGATCGCGTCGTCGTTGCCCGGGATTACATAGTCGATGAGGTCGGGATCGCAGTTCGTATCGGTGATCGCGACGATCGGGATGTGCAGCTTGCGCGCTTCCGCGACGGCGATGTCCTCTTCATGAGGGTCGACGACGAACAGAAGTCCGGGAAGGGTGCGCATGTTCTTGATGCCGCCGAGGTTCTCCTGCAGCTTTGCCATCTCCTTCTTGAGGCCGAGCACTTCCTTCTTGGGAAGGAGCTCGAACTCGCCGCTCTCCTCCATCCGCTCGAGCTTTTCGAGATATTCGATCCGCCCGCGCATCGTCTTGAAGTTGGTCAGACAGCCGCCGAGCCAACGGGAATTGACATAGTACTGGCCGCAGCGCTCCGCCTCTTCCTTGATGGCGTCCTGGGCCTGCCGCTTGGTGCCGACGAAGAGCACCGTCTTGCCCGATTTGACCATCTCGACCACATAGGAATACGCCTCTTCGACGAGCTTCGCCGTCTTTTCAAGGTCGATGATGTGGATGTCGTGACGGGCTGCGAAGATGTACTTTTTCATCTTCGGGTTCCACTTTCTCGTCTGGTGTCCGAAGTGGACGCCGGCTTCGAGAAGCTGTTTCATGGTGATCACTGCCATAAAGATCCTCCGTTTCTCCTCCCCTCCCTGCGGCAGTTCCGCTCCTTTCCCGCAGCAAAGATTTACGGGACACGGCGAGCGGCGCAAAAGAAGGTGTGGATTTGTCTGCCATCGCAGACTTGTTCAGTATAGCACACATGCGAACTTTTTGCAAGTTCTTTTGCGGGGGATCGGGGGAAAATTTCGGGAAAAACCGCCGCGCCGCGAAAAATTTTCGCGGCGCGGCGGCCATTTCACAGTAAAGGTCTTCCGTCCGTCACGGGCGGACGCCCGCCGTCAGCTCCCCCGTCTCGAAGGAGTATTCGAAGATCGCGGAGGGATCGCCGAAGTTCTCGTTCGAGACCCAGAGCGCCGTCTTCTTCGTCAGGTTGTAGATGACGCTGTGCACCGTCCAGACGGTGCCGGGGACCCAGCTCCTTCTCCCGACCGTCTGCAGGATGTCCATCGCCGCCCATTCGTCCTTGACGACGCCGCCGGTCGCGGAGAGGTCTTCATAGATCCTGTCGTAGCGGTCGAGCCCCGCCTTGTCCTCCTCCGACTGATAATAACCGGGCTGGAGGATAAAGTTGGTCACCCACTGGAAGTTGCTCTCCCCCTCCCGCTGTCCGATGTTGCCGTCGCCCGTGTTGTAGGTCACGACGAGCTTTCTCGCCGCCCCGTCGTTGTCGGTCGCGTCGGTGCCGTTGACCCACTCGAGCACGGCGCTCTTTCCCGTCGCGTCGGCGATCATGTAGTGGAAGGAGGTGTTCGCCGAATCGTGCAGGTTGTACTTTTCGATCAGCTCGACCGCCTCGTCGACGTCGTCCGCATAGTCGAGAATGAGGCGGAGCATGGTCGTCGAGGTGATGTCGTCCTTTTCGGGATCGTTCTGATCGGTCGGGACGGCGTTGTTGGACTCCGGTTCGCCCTGATAGGTCATGAGAATGCTGCAGGCGACGCCCGCGTCGTTGATGCCGTCCAGCGGGACATAGGGCGCGGCAAGACAGGTGATCTTGTTCATGAGCCCCCCGACGTCCTGCTCGGTGTCGAGCCCGAGATACTTCAGATCGGCGGTCGAGAAGGAGGCATGCCTTCCCTCGCCCGGATCGGTGAGCGTGATGCAGACGTTCGTCTTGGCGAAATCGTAGTTGCGGGCAAACAGCTTGTCGCCGCTCTCGGTGACCGCCGTGAAGGAGGCGCAGCCGATGTCGCTCTCCTTGATCCCCATGTCGATGAGCCCGCGCGTGACATGGTTGGAAATGAACGCGATCAGTTCGGAATCCTTCTTCGCGCCGCCCGAGCTGAGGAAGTCGTCGAAGTAGAATCCCCCCTTCACGTCCATGCGGTAGACGGCGCCGTCCTCGTGCGCGTCGTTGCGCTCGCGCAGGAGCTTGAAGTTCATGAGCGTGCCGATCTCGTTGTGCCAGACCGAGACGAACGCGATCCCGAGCGTCACGATCAGCGCCAGCAACACCGCAAGCACAATGCACAAAATGCGAAGCAGAAGCCGCTTCTTCCCTGTTTTTTCCATTTGTCCTCTCCCAATGATGTTTTATTCACTTTGTGAACTTACTCTATTATAGCGGACGCGCGGCGTTCTGTCAAATGATTTTACGAAAAAAGAGCGGGATCTTCCGCTCTTTTCGCCTTTTTCCGCCAAGTTCCGCACCGAAAGGAGGTCCGGACCTTCGTATCGGGCCGCCCCGCGGCTTTGAGGCCGCAAGAGGGCGAGAGATCAGCGTGCGACGATCTCCCCGATCTTTTGCAGCAGTTCCGTCTTTCCCGCGCCCGAGAGCCCGGAGACGGCGATCACGTTCCCCTCGCCGAGCCCGAACCCGTTCGCGATCGCCCGCACCCGCTCCTTGATCTTCATGCGGGAGAGCTTGTCGCTCTTGGTGGCGACGACGGTGAACGGCAGAATGTGATAGTTGAGAAAGCCGGTCATCTGCAAATCGTCCTCCGAGGGATCGCGGCGGATGTCGGTAAGCAGCAGCACGTGCGCGATGTCCTCCTTCCGTTCGAAAAAGCGGTCGAGCGTCTTCGCCCACTTGGCCTTTTCTTCCTTGGAGACGGCGGCAAAGCCGTAGCCGGGGAGATCGGCGAGCAGAAACTCCCCGAAATCGAAGTAATTGACGAGCCGCGTTCTGCCGGGAGCCGAGCTCGTCTTGGCGAGCCCCTTGCGGTTCGCGAGCAGGTTGATCAGCGTGCTCTTCCCCGAATTGGATTTTCCGCAGATCGCGATCATCGGCTTTGCGGGGCGGAGGAACTGGTCTTCCCGCGCCGCCGAAGTGAGAAATCTGACCTCTTTAATGTCCATAAGCGAGCCCCGTCACCGCCCTTGCGAATACCTCGTCCACGTTGTTCACGCAGATGAAATTGAGCCCCTTCCGGATATTTTCGGGGATCTCCTCCACGTCCTTCCGGTTCTCCTCGGGAATGATGATATCGTGTATGCCGATCCGACTGGCGGCGAGCGCCTTCTCCTTGAGCCCGCCGATGGGCAGCACCTTGCCGCGCAGGGTGATCTCCCCCGTCATCGCGACGTCTCTGCGCACGGGCTGTCCCGTGAACGCCGAGAGGATCGCCGTCGCCATCGTGATGCCCGCGGAGGGTCCGTCTTTGGGGGTCGCCCCCTCGGGAATGTGGATATGGATGTCCTTCCGCTCGAAGTCGAGCGCGTCGATGCCGTATTTGTCCGCATTGGCGCGGATATAGCTGATCGCCGCCCGTGCCGATTCCTTCATGATGTCTCCCAGTTTGCCGGTCAGAAGGATGTCCCCCTTGCCCTGCATGGCGGAGACTTCGATCGTGAGCGTCGTGCCGCCGACCGCCGTCCATGCGAGCCCCGTCGCCGCGCCGATCTCGTCCTTCTCGCGCATCTCTTCGTCGCGGAGGAAGCGCTTGCCGCCCAAGAATCTCTCGAGGTTCTGCTTGGTGACGGTGATGCTGTTCCCCTTCACCCCTTTGGCGATGCGGACTGCGGCCTTTCTGCACACCGTGCCGATCGTGCGCTCGAGCGCGCGCACGCCCGCCTCCATCGTGTAGCCGTCGATCATATCCGCGATCGCGCCGTCGGTGATGCGCAAATTGTCCTCCGTAAGCCCGTTCTCCTTGCGCTTTTTGGGGACCAGGTAGCGTTTTGCGATCTCCTCTTTCTCCTGCGGGGTGTAGCCCGAGAGTTCGATGATCTCCATTCTGTCGCGCAAGGGGGTGGGAATGGTGTCGAGGGTGTTCGCCGTCGCGATGAACATGACCTTGGAGAGGTCGTAAGGGACCTCGAGATAGCGGTCGCGGAAGGTGGAGTTCTGCTCGGGGTCGAGGACCTCCAAGAGCGCGCTCGCGGGATCGCCGCGGAGGTCCTGGGAGATCTTGTCCACTTCGTCGAGGAGGAAGACGGGGTTGATGGATCCCGCGTTCTTCATCTCATAGAGGATGCGCCCGGGCATGGCGCCGATGTATGTGCGGCGGTGTCCGCGGATCTCGGCTTCGTCCTTGAGGCCGCCGAGGCTCATGCGGACGAACTTCCTGCCGAGGGAGCGGGCGATCGAGGTCGCGATGCTCGTCTTTCCGACGCCGGGAGGCCCGACGAGGCAGAGAATGGGCGCCTTCAGCTCGCCCGTGAGCTTCAGGACGGCGAGGTATTCGACGACGCGCTCCTTGATCTTCTCCAGCCCGTAGTGGTCGTCGTTGAGGATCTTCTCGACGTCCGCAAGCGATTCGGTGTCCGCCGTCTCTTCGCGCCAGGGAAGGTCGATGAGCCAGTCGGCATAGTTTCTCAGAACGGTATATTCGGGCGAGGAGGGCGGCATCTTGTCCATGCGGGCGAGCTCCGTGAGCGCCTTCTCCTCGACCTCCGCGGGCAGCTTCTTGCCGAGGATCTTCTCCCGCAGCATCGCGTTCTCCTGCACGTCGTCCCCGAGCTCGGCATGGATCGCCTTGAGCTGTTCGCGGAGGAAGTATTCCTTCTGCGATTGGTCGATGTTTTTGCGCACATCCTGCGCGATCTTGCGCTCCAGACGGGAGATCTCGAGCTCGTCGTTGAGACAGCGCTCGAAGAGCTTGAGCCGCTGCACCGTCCGCTCCTCCTCGAGGAGCTGCTGCTTGATGTCGTCGCGGATGCGCATATTGAAGGTGCAGACGTCGATGTAGGTGTCGATATCTCCGATCGTCGAGAGCTCGGCGTCGAGGTCCTTTGAGATCCGCCCGTTCTGCGCGACGATGTCTTTGACGAGGTCCTTCGCCGTGCGGAAATACGCCTCCTCGAGGGTGGGATCGCCGTGGACGGGGACGATCTCGTCGGTCACGGCATAGATGTACCCGTTTTCGATGCGGAAATCCCGCGCACGGGCGCGGTAGAGCCCCTCGACGTAGACGCGGATCCTGTCCCCCGGGAGACGGGTGACCTGGCGGATGAGCGCCACCGTGCCCGTCTTGAAGAGGTCCTCCTCGGAGGGGATCTCCTGCTGCGCCTCGCGCTGGCGGGTGAGAAAGACGAGTTTGTCGTTCGCGTCCGCGCGCTCGATGGCGGCGAGGGAGAGGTTCCTGCCCGCGTCGAAGGCAAGATTGGTACTCGGAAAGACGGTCTGCGTCCGCATGGGAATGACGGACAGGATCCGCGTTGCGATGCTCTTTGCTGCCATATTTTTCTCCTTCCCGCGCGCAGCTTCCGTGCGCGCCGTTTGGGGGCTTCTCTCAATATATCACACTTTCAGGCCGAAATCAAACGAAATCCGCCGCATATTTTTTGGCAACGGAGAGAGTTTTGCCCTGCTTTGAAAAGACGCCGCCCGCGGCAGAGCCGCGGGCGGCGGAAGTCTTCATTCTTCGTCGGGTTCGAGCTCTCTCGCCTCGTCTGCGTCTTCGTACTCCTCGTACTGGTTGCAGAACTCCGCAAAGACCTCGTCCAAGAGTTCGTCGTCTTCGATCGTCTCGAGACGCTCGTCGTCCTCTTCCCCCACGAGGTGGAACACCGCGACTTCCTCGCCCTCGTCTTCGTCGTCTTCCGCCTCCTCCGCGCCCTTCTCGGGGGTAAAGAAGCAGTACCATTCGCCCTTGTATTCGATGGTGCCGACGTGCTCATAGCGCAGCGTGTTGCCGTCTTCGTCCACGAGCTCGACGATGTTGCCGTCGTCCTCGTAATCGTTGGATTCTTCCTTCATCTTCATAGCCGTCTCTCCTTTCTTGATTTTCGCCAAATAGGTCTCGAGAATGTATGCCGCGGCGAGCGAATCGACGTTCTTCGTGCGCTTGTCCTTGCGCGCGCTGATCCCCATCGCCGCGAGGTCGCCCCGCGCCTCCCGCGTGGTGTAGCGTTCGTCCTCCGGGAGGACGGGGAGATCGGTCGCGCGGCGGAGCGCCTCGATGAACCGTCTCGTCTTCTCCGTCTGCACGCTCTCCGTCCCGTCCGCGTTGAGCGGGAGCCCGCACACGATCGTACCGACGCCCTCCTCCTCGGCAAAGCGTGCGAGGAAGGCGACGTCCTCCTTAAGGCCGGTGCGGAAATAGGTCTTCCCGGGCATCGCGTATTCGTTGAACGGGTCGCTGACGGCGATCCCGATCCGTCTGTCGCCCACGTCGAAGGCGGCGATCCTCTTCTCCATCTCCACGATTATAGCACATTTCCCGCGGAATGTAAAGAGTTTTCGGCCCGCCGCGCAGGGCGCGGCGGGCCGAAATTCCGACCGTTTAGCTTCTGCCTTCCGCGGAGGTCACCTCCACGATCCAGCTCACGTTGTCGTTGACGGAGATCGCACGGTCGCCCCCGTCCAGAACGAAGGTCAGCGTGTAGACGGATCCGTCCGCGGCATGCACCGTCCAGACGCCGCCCTCTTCGCCCGCCGAGAGCACGTTCACGAAGTAGTAGAGATCTTCTTCGGGATCGTAAGAGAGCATCGAGACGATCTCCTCCTTCCCCTCTCCGTCGATGAAGAAGTTGAAGAGATGGAGCCCGTCCGTCGCCTGCGCCTGGTTGAACTTGCGCTCTTCCACCGTCGCGGAGGAAAGGCTGCCGTCCTCCTTGTATGCGAGGGAGAGAAGGTATCCGTGCCCCTCCGTGATCGTGCCCGTGCGGTCGTTGTACTCGGGAATGACGTCTACGATCCACGCGCTCTTCCCCTCCGGGCCGAACCCGGAGCCGAAGGAGGTCGTCACGACCGAATTTCCCTTCGAAAGGACGAGCAGAGTCGCGTCTCCCCTCTTGGGATTTCCGTAGAAGGTGTAGGCGTTGCTGTACACATATCTGCCCACGCCGACGGTGTAGCCGTCTGCCGCGATCTCCGAATAGGTGCCGAACAGATAGAGGACGAAATATTCGCCGTCGTCGTAGTAGCTGAGGAGATACTGCACGCCCTTATCGTCGGTGAAGACGAGCATGTAGCGCGTGCCGTTGGAGCTGTCGGAACCGATCACACGGCGGGAGGACGGATCCGCATGGTCGAAGCGGACGACGCAATCCTCGGACTTCGTCACCCTGCCCGACGAATTGGGCAGATAGTAGAGTTCGCCGCGCAGGCTCGGCTCGCCGAGGCGGATGGGCCCGAAGCCGTAGTAATAAGTCGTGAGCGTGCTGTACACCCGCTGCCCTTCGGGAAGGTTGAGATCGTAATCGTAGTCGTCGTAGAGACTGCTCTCGACGACGCCGCCCTTGCCCGTGAAGCCGTTGTCTCCCCGCCCGGGGATATAGACGAAGCGCTCGAAGGGGGTGTAGGATCCCCCGCCGATCCCGTCGCCCGAGAAGAAGATGACGGGCTCCAAACGGATATCGACGTCTTCGACCGACGCGTTGTAGCGGTTGACGAAGGTCACCCTCTGCGATCCCTTGTTCGTGCCGCCGTCGTCCCAGGTGAGGGTCGCGGGGAGGTTGAGCGTCGTGCTGCCGTCGGGCGTGAAGGTGAGCGTTGCGCCCACTTCGACCCCGCCTTCGAAGCTGATCGTGCCCTCCAGTACGACGCGCTCTTGCCCGCTGTAGCGGTAATAAGTCGTCCTGCCGCCGGGATTGGTGACGGTGACTTTGCTCCCCGTGTTCTCGGAGATATAGCTGTACTCGTAGGGCGCTTCCAACACGTCGGGTCCCGGGAGGGGCAGCGAGACGTGCATGTACAGATCGCCGTACTCGGCGTTCAGGAGATAGACCTCCGCGCCGGTCCCGGTGAAGAGATAGTAGCCCATGCGGTTGCCGATGTAGGCAAGGCCGTCCGATCCGAAGGAGATCCCGTCGGAGAAGTTGTCGTTATAGTAATAGTAGTCCGTGCTGTAATGCTGGACGGCGAATCTGCCCGTGCCGTCTTCGTCGTGCCAATAGGTGAAGCAGAGATCGTCGCTCATCATGCCGCGGAGGAAGGCAAAGCTCGTCGCCCCGGGGCCGTTGTCGTCGAGATCGCTGTCCACGACGAAGAGATATCCCGGGATCCCGATCCCCTCCGAAGCGGGATAGTAGGTCCCGATCCCGTAGCCGTCGAGCACGAGGACGCTCCACTCGTCGTCGAGATAGACGCCGTACTCGCCGTCGCTGCGGACGGTGAGCTCGCCGCCGCCGAGCCGCACGATGAAGGAATAGCCGTAGCCGACGATCTCCTCTCTCATCGTGACGACGAGCTCAAGCCCCCCGAGGATGCGGTAGGTGCCCGTTCCGAGCCGCTGGGAGTGCGTCTGGTCCATATAGTAGACGTCTCCCCTGCCGTTGAAGTAGAGGGCGTATTCGCTCCCGTTCACCGTGAGCGCATAGTAGCCGTATGCGGCGTCGAGCGGGGAGAAGCCGTCCTCCGAAAGCTCGAAGATGGACGCCGTTCCGTCCGTCGCGGTGAAGTAGAGCACGAGCCCGTCGCCGCTGAGGTAGTAGCTGCCGACCTGCTGTCTGCCGTCTGCGGAATACCGGATCGCGCGGCTGAACCCGTCTACGGTGATACTGCCGCCGTCCGCGCCCTGATAGGTCTTTTCAAACTCCGAGACCGCCGTGCCGTAGTCCCTCCTCCAATAGCGGAAGACTTCGAGGTAGGTCCCGTAGTCGTTGTAGAGGATCCGGTCCCATGTGAAGTAGAAGCGGATCGCGTCGTCGTAGGTGAAGGCGAGGATGTCGTCGCCGAGCATCGTCGTCCCGACGACCGACCAGGTCCCCTTCAGCCCGTTGTCCCAAACGCCGTCGGCGGCATAGAGCATGTTTCCGCCCGTTCCGCCCGCGGGATCGCCGTAGAGGATGACCGTCGCCATTTCGGTGTCCATGACGCCGTTTTTGACCTCGAACAGCGCCGTCTCCTGAGGAAGTTCGGAGAGAGGCCGGTATGCCGAGGGAGCACCCGTCACGCTGTCGAGCTCGAACTCGAAGTAGAGGTAGGCATAGGCCTCCGCGGCATAGTCGATCCAGGTGAACGTCCCGATCGGCGTGCCCCAATAGTCGAGGGTGATGGAGAGCGAACCGTCATACACGTCGCCGTTCTCGGCGAAGTAGAGCCCGCCCATGCCCTCGACGACGTCGGAGACGAGGATGCGGCTCTTGCCGTTTTCGGATGCGATCTCGCTGTACCGCGGACGCATCGCCGTGCTGTCGCCGTAGCAGACGTCGAGAATGTAATAGACGTCGTAATTGCTCGACCCGTTGGTCACGTTG
This sequence comes from uncultured Clostridia bacterium, assembly GCA_947589335.1. Classification (GTDB taxonomy): domain Bacteria; phylum Bacillota; class Clostridia; order Christensenellales; family Borkfalkiaceae; genus Gallimonas. The sequence goes on from CANPZH010000041.1 coordinate 9,646, forward strand.
TTGACGAGGAAGGTCATACGGTTGATGACCGCCGCCGCGGCGGAGGAGCCGAGGATCGCCGTCCGCGTGAAGGTATAGCGCTGTACGGAGTGCCGCGCCGTGCCGAGCGTCTCCACGGTGACATAGCCCTCTGCCTGGTCGACGAAGACCCCGCCCGACTGCGTCATGAGCTTGGCGCGGCGGCGGACCTCCCCTCCCGACTGCTCCTCTTTGCTGTAGATCACAAGGAGAGGCATGTAGAGATCATCGGACTGCAGCAGATAATATTCGGTAAATTCGCGCGCCTCGGGGAAGAACTCCTCAAAGGTGCCGTCTTCGTGCAGGGTGAAGTAGTGGGGAACGTCCCCGAACGCCATCGTGATCGTGGGATCGCCGAGCGCAGACTGCGTGACCGTATAGTCGCTCGCATAGACCGTCTCCCCGCAGGTGAGCACCGCGCTCTCCGGGAAGATCTCATAGCCGTCGAGCTCCAGAGAGGCGTCTTCCCCGCCGAGCTTGCCCGTATATCCGCCCGCGTTGTCCGTGCAGGCGACGAAGGCGTAGTATTCGACGTCGTCGAGATAAATCGTGTAGAAATCGAGGGAAACGGGATCGCCCCTGCGGTTGCCGTCGTAGTCGCTCTCGTACACCTCCGCATGGATGATATAGCGCACTTCGCCCGTGCTGTAGCTGTAGATGTACCTGATGTAATATTCGCCGATGCCGTTGAGGATCGTCTCGTTATCGGTGTACATGATCCCGCCGAACCCGTCGAGGGAGACGGAGGCGCCGCTGCTGAGCTGGACGTATCCCTTGCCGTCTGCGATGCGGACGAAGCCGTAGTAGTCGTTCGCCTCGCCCTGGCTCTCGGAGAAGACATGCTCCCCTTCCGCCTCGCCGAGACGGAAGGTAAACCCGCTCCCCGCGAGTTCGCCGTCCGGGACGATGAAGTTGTACTCCGCAAGCTGCTCGTTGACGAGCATGATGACGCCGTCGATGGAGAGCGTCGCGTCGTCGGCGCCGTCCGAGTCGGAATCGTAGGGCGCGGTGTAATTCGCGCCGAGATATTCGTCGATCCGCAGCACGACCGACTTGTTCAGACGGGGCGCGGCGTCGGGGCTCGGATCGTCATAGGGAGAATAGCCGTAATAGACGCCGTTGATCCCGCTCCGCTTGAAGGCGAAGGAATCGGTGAACGCCTTGCCCTCGAGCGTCGTCCCGCCGGGGAGCGTGAAGGTGAAGGCGTCGCCCTCCCGCGTGCCGCGGAATTCGACTCCGCCGCGCTCGAGGATCGCGACCTCCGGCTCGAACTGCGGGAAGAAGATGAGGTCCTGTCCGCCGTAGCGGTCCTGATAGCCGACGTCCCAGATGGCGTAGAGGGTCATGTGGTCGTCGACGGGGACTTCGTCCCCCGCCTTGTATTCCGCACGGGAGCCGGGCGCGTCCGCACGGCGGCTCCAGCCTGCAAAGCGGTAGCCGTGTACGGTAGCGCTGCTCCCGGGCGCCGTCACCGTCGCGCCGTAGAGGGCCTCGTCCGGAGGGATCGCATCGCCCGTTCCCCCTGCGGGAAGATGAAGATCGTAGCGGACGGTCATCATCTCACGGTCGAAGTAATAGTTGAGGTTGTTCAAGCCCTCCTCGGTGA
>CANPZH010000042.1 GCA_947589335.1 uncultured Clostridia bacterium
GAAACTTACTGAGGAAGAGCGGCGCTTTGCCGAGCGGCTTGTAGAGCTCTCGGAGACGCACAGAGAAGAGCTCCTTGCCCTGCTCGCCGAAAAAGTGACCCACTTCGCCGATTACCGGATCTACGCGATCGACCGCGCGATCCTGCTCGTTGCCCTCGCGGAGATCCGCTATGTGGACGAAGTCCCGCCCGTCGTGTCCGTCTCGGAGGCGGCTGCGCTCGCAAGGAAATTTTCCACGGAAAATTCGGCAAGTTTCGTCAACGGCGTGCTCGCGGGGGTGATCAACGGATGACCATCCTCGACGGCAAGGCGGTCGCGGCGCAGATCCGCGCGGAACTTAGGGCGCGGACCCTGGAATTCGAACGAAAACACGGCAAACAGGCCGGGCTGGCGGTCGTCCTCATCGGCAACGATCCCGCGTCCGCGATCTATGTCCGCAACAAGATCAAGGGCTGCGAAGAGGCGGGGATCCGCTCGTTTGCGTATGAACTGCCCGAAAAGATTTCACAGGAAGAGGCGCTCGCCCTGATCCGCCGTCTTGCGGAGGATAAAAAAGTCCACGGGATCCTGTTGCAGCTCCCCGTTCCGGGGCATTTAGACGCGGCGGCGCTGCTCGGCGCGATCCCGCCTGAAAAGGACGTCGACGGCTTCTCCGCGGAGAATATCGGGAAGCTCGCGCTCGGCGAAGAGGGCTCCGCCGCATGCACCCCCCTCGGCATCATGGAGCTTCTGCTTAGATACGGGATCACGGTAAGCGGAAAGCGCGCCGTCGTCGTCGGCAGGAGCCGCATCGTCGGACGGCCGATGGCGCTGCTGCTTTTGAACGCGGACGCGACGGTCACGGTCTGCCACTCCAAGACGAAAGATCTCAAAGAGGAGTGCAGGAGGGCGGATATCCTCATCTCTGCCGTCGGGAGAGCGGGGCTGATCGGCCCCGACATGGTCAAAGAGGGCGCCGTCGTCATAGACGTCGGCATGAACCGCGGCGCAGACGGCAAGCTCTGCGGCGACGTGGACTTTGCCGCCGTCAAGGAAAAAGTTTCTTTCATCACGCCTGTGCCCGGCGGCGTGGGGCCGATGACGATCGCCATGCTTCTTACCAATGTCTGCCGTGCGGCAGAGAGAAATCCATGAAAACATATCGGGAACAATACGAAGAATATCTCGGCTTCTTCCGGGAAGCACTGAAAAACGAATGCGCGGAGATGAACTTCCGGCCGCCCGTCCTTGCCGAGAGCATGAAGTACTCTCTGCTGTCGGGGGGGAAGCGGGTTCGCCCCGTGCTTTTTTTCGCATCTTTGGAGCACTTCGGCATGAATTACCGCGGGGAGACGGCATTCCCGGTCGCCCTCGAATGTATCCATACATATTCGCTCATCCACGACGACCTGCCCGCGATGGACAACGACGACTTCCGCAGAGGCAACCCCTCCAACCATAAAGTCTTCGGCGAAGCGGGCGCGATCCTCGCGGGAGACGGGCTGCTCTCCTACGCCTCGGGCATTTTGCTCAAAGAGGCGGGGAGGAGCCGGCGCCATCTCCGCGCGGCGCAGTTCCTCATGGAGGCCGCCGGCGCAGCGGGCATGGTCGCAGGGCAATCCGCAGACCTCATCTATTCGGGCAAGGACGCGGGTGAGGAGGAACTCCGCTTTATCTACGAACATAAGACGGGCAGGCTGATCGAGGCGCCTGTCAGAATGGCAACCATCCTCGCGGGCGGAGACGAAGAAGCGGCCTCCGCATTCGGCAGAGAGCTCGGACTCCTGTTCCAGATGACCGACGACATCCTCGACGAAAAGGGGGAGAGCGGCAAGCTGGGCAAGACGGCGGGGAAGGACCGCATGGAGGGAAAACTCACCTGCGTCAAAGTGTTCGGGCTCGACGGCGCGGAACTGCTCGCGGACAGAACGGCGGCAAAATGCCTCTCCGCGCTCGACGCGATGGGCGGGGATCCCTTCCTGAAAGAACTCGTAAAAAGCGTGCGCGAACGCGATAACTGAACCCTGATCATGAGAACCGTCACCGGCAGGGAGCTCAAAGACGCTTCCTGCGAACAACTGAAACATCTGTGCGAGGAGCTGCGGGAGGAGATCTTCCGCACCGTCTCCGTCTGCGGCGGACATCTTGCGTCCAACCTCGGGACCGTCGAGCTCACCGTCGCCCTGCACCGCGTCTTCGATTTCCCGAGGGATAAGATCGTCTTCGACGTGGGGCACCAGTGCTACGCGCACAAGCTCCTCTCGGGCAGAGCGCCCATGTTCCGCACCCTCCGCAAACGCGGCGGGCTCTCGGGCTTTCCGAAGCGGAGCGAGAGCGAATACGACTGCTACGACACGGGACATGCGGGGACTGCGATCTCCGCGGCGCTCGGGATCGCCAAGGCGCGGGACTTGAGAGGGGAGGACTACGCCGTGATCGCCCTCGTCGGCGACGGCTCCTTCAACAACGGGCTCGTCTATGAGGCGCTCAACAGCATCAAGATCCTCCACAGCCGTGTCCTCATCCTGCTGAACGACAACGGAATGTCCATCTCTCCCACGGTCGGCGGCATGCACGACCTGCTCGACGAAGTCAAGGGGGAGCACAAAGAGGGGATCGAACTCTTTGAACGGTTCGGGCTCGAATATATGGGGATCGTGGGCGGCAACAACTTATCCGAGCTCCTGCCTGCCCTCGAGACCGCAAAGGAAAAGCTGAAGACGGGGAGCGTGCTTCTGCACGTCACGACGAAAAAGGGGCAGGGGTACTCCTTCTGCGAGAGCGCACCCGTCGAGACGCACGGCGTCGATCCCTCCTTCAGGCGGAAGGAGTACAGCGAAGCGCTCGGCGAGGAGCTGACCGCCCTTGCGGGAAAGCGGCCCGAAATCGTCGCCGTGACCGCCGCGATGACGGACAATCTGGGACTGCGCGGCTTCTTCCGCGCCTACCCCGAACGCGCCTTCGACGTGGGCATCTGCGAGGAGCATGCCTCCGTGCTCTGCGCTTCGATGGCAACGGCGGGGCTCAAACCCTATTATGCCATCTATTCGACCTTCCTCGAACGCGCCTTCGACGAGATCATACACGACATCTGCGCGCAAAACCTGCCCGTGACCCTCTGCATCGACCGCGCGGGCGTTTCGGGACCGGACGGGGAGACCCACCAGGGCGTGTTCGATCTCTCCTTCCTCTCCTTCATTCCCAACCTGACGATCGCCATTCCCAAAGACATCGGGGAATTCCGTGCGATGCTCCGCATGAGCGCGGACTTTCGTTCGCCGCTTGCCATCCGCTACCCGCGGGAGGGCACAGAGGGCGAGATTTCCGAGGTTGAGATCGGGAAATCCGAGGTTTTACATAGTACTTCGTCTAACATAGTAATGCTTGCGGCGGGGGAGCGTTGCCTCCGTCTCGCCGAAAAAGTACGAAAAACTGCGGCCGCCGAAGGGATGGATTTTACCGTCGTCAACGCACGCTTTCTGCGTCCGCTCGATGAGGCGCTCCTTTCCGCTCTTCCGCAGCGGCACGTCATCACCCTCGAAGACAACGTCCTATCGGGCGGATTGGGCGACGCGGTCGCGCGGTTTTACAGGAACACGGAGAAGCGGATCCATGCCTTCGGTTATCGCGACGCCTTCCTCCCGCACGGAACGCCAAAGGAGCTTGCCGAGGAATTCGGGCTGGGCGAGAAGGAGATCTTAAAGGCGGTGGAAGAGTGCTATGCGCGCGGATAAATTCTTTGCGGAGCGGTACGGCTCCCGCACAAAGGCAAAAGAGGCGCTCGCATGCGGGCTCGTTCTGATCGGGGACCGTCCCGTCTCTCCGGACGACAACGTGACGGGCACAGAGCCCTTTTCCTTCCTCGCCCGCAAGGAGGAGTACGTCTCGGGCGGGGGGTACAAGCTCGCCTGCGGGCTCGACGCCTTCGGCGTGAGCGTGGAGGGACTGACCTTTGCCGACCTCGGCGCAAGCACGGGCGGGTTCACGGACTGCCTTCTCCAGAGGGGAGCGCGGCATGTCTTTTGCGTAGACGTCGGCGAGGACCAACTCGCCCCCGCCATCCGGTCGGATCCCCGCGTTACCGTGATGGACCGCACGAATGCGCGCTATCTCACCCTCGGGCAGTTCCCGTCGGCGCCAGACGGCGTCGTCTGCGACCTCAGTTTCATCTCGTTGCGGCTCATCCTTCCCGCAGTTTCGGGTATCCTTTCCTCCGGCAAGAGCGCCTATGTGCTCTTCAAACCGCAGTTCGAATGCGGCGGAAGGGGGCTCGGCAAGAGCGGGATCTGCCCCAAGACGCTGCACCGCGGGCTCCTCTCCGATTTTTACGATTTCTCCCTGGCGCTCGCCCTGCCGCCGCAGGCCGCCGTCCACGCGCCCCTGAGGGAGCAGAAAAACATCGAATACGTCGTCTGGCTCAAAAAGGACGGGGAGCCCCTTCCGAAAGCATCGTTCCTTTCCGCGGCGCTCTCTTGAAAAAATTTTTCCGATTTCGCAAACTTTTTTCCGAAACCCCCTTGATTTTATGTAAAAATGCGAATATAATGTCTTTCGCGTGCTCATGAAAGTCGGAATTTTTTATCATGAAAACAAAGTCTCTCCGAAGGTCGTCTCCGGTCTGCTTGCCCTGCTGAACGAGCGGGGAGCGGAGGTGGAGTGTTTCTCTTCGGAGGATGCCATCCACAGCGTCGATCGGCTGATCATACTCGGCGGAGACGGCGCTGTTTTGCGTGCCGCCCGCAGGGCTTCCGTCCTCGGGATCCCGATCGTGGGCGTCAATTACGGGCGGCTCGGCTTTCTCACGGAGTTCGAACGGGGCGAGGAGGCGGCTGCCGTCGAACTTGCCCTCGACGAACATTGCAGGCTGCTCCACCGCGCGATGCTCGAAGTGCGTCACGGGGACAAGGTGATGTACTGCCTCAACGAGCTCGCCCTGATGCGCCGCATCGCGCCCGATTCGGAGGACGCCGTCGTACGGCTCTCCGTGGAGATCGACGGCACGCCGGCGGGGGAGTTCACCTCGGACGGGCTCATCGTCTGCACGCCGACGGGTTCGACCGCCTATTCCCTCTCCGCAGGGGGGATCATCCTGACGCCGGATTGCAACGCCTTTCTGCTGACTCCGGTCAACGCATTCTCCATGCGCAGCCGCCCGATCGCCTGCGCCGACAAGAGCGAGCTCACCTTTTCGCTGCCGCACGGCGGAGACGTCGTGATGCACTGCGACGGGATCTTCCTCGGAGAAATGCGGCAGGGAGATCTCGTCACCGTCCGCAAGTCGCAGCGGTATGCGACCTTCCTCACCAAGGGCAGAGGAGACTTCTTCCGTCGGCTGACGGAAAAAATAAATTGATCATGAATGATAAAGGGAGAACTGAGATGTTAAGAAACGCAAGGCACAGCAAGATCCTCGAACTGATCGAGGAAAAAGAGATCGAAACGCAGGAGGAACTCTGCCAGGAACTTTCGGAGGCGCACTTCGCCGTCACGCAGGCGACCGTGTCCCGCGATGTCCGCGAGCTCCGTCTCTTCAAGGTCGCGGGGGTGAAAAAGCGCTACCGCTACGCCGCGATCAGCAAGAGCGAGGGCGAGCTGTCCGACAAGATGCGTTCCCTGTTCCAGGCCTGCCTCGAATCCATCAACACCGTCGGCAATATCATCGTGGTCAAAACGCTCAACGGCAACGGCGCCAATGCGGGCGTCGTGATCGACCGTCTCAACTATGAGGAGGTCGTCGGCAGCATCGCCGGCGACGATACCGTCTTCAGCATCTGCAAGACCCCGGAGGAGGCGCTCATCGTCAAAGAGCGGCTGCTCCGTCTCGCGAAAGACTAAAAAAATCCCATGCTCAAAAGTCTCGTCATCCGCAATATCGCGCTCATCGACCGCGCCGAACTGACTTTCTCCGAAGGGCTCAACGTGCTCTCCGGCGAGACCGGTGCGGGAAAATCGGTCATTCTCGACTCGATCGACTTCGTCCTCGGCGCGAAAGCGGACAAGAGCATGATCCGCTACGGAGAATCCGAATGCTCCGTCCGTGCGGAATTTACCTCTCCGGAGGGGATCGCGGAGCTCCTCGACGAGCTCGATCTCGAGCCGGAGGATACCCTCGTCATCTCCCGCCGCTTTTCCGCGGACGGAAAGGGGAGCGCGAAGATCAACGGCTGCGCCGTCACCGCCTCCATGCTCCGCCGCATCACCTCGCGGCTCGTGGACGTCCACGGGCAGAGCGAACACTTCTTCCTGCTGAAGGAGAGCAACCAGCTCAAGCTCCTCGACAAGATCGCGGGGAGGGAGACGGAGGAAAGAAAGGAGGCCGTGGAAACGCTGCTCCGCGAGCGGAAGGACCTCCGCGCACGGCTCGGATTGCTCGGGGGAGACGACGGCGAACGCAGCCGCCGTCTCGATATCCTGCGCTTCCAGATCGACGAACTCGGCCGCGCCGACGTCAAAGAGGGGGAAGAGGAGGAGCTCGCCGCACGGTGTATCCGCTACAGGAACGCCGAAAAGATCTTGGGCGGACTCTCCGCCGCGCGGGATTATCTGCTTGCGGACGGCGGGGGAGCGGACGCCGTGAACGGCGCAAAGCGTGCGCTCGGACAGATCGCAAAACTCGAGGACTGCGAGCAGCTCGTCGAGCGGCTCGAAAACGCCCTCGCCGAACTCTCGGACATCGCGGAGACCGTCGAATCGCTCGCGGACGAACTGGACGTGGACGAGCGGGAGCTCGAACGCGCCGAGGCGAGGCTCGACGAGATCCGCTCGCTCAAGAAGAAATACGGCGGCACCGTCGCCGAGATGCTCGCCTTTCTGGAGAAGGCAAAGGCGGAATACGCCCTCCTCGAGGACAGCGGCGAGCAGATCGAAAAGCTCCAACGTGCCCTCGCGGAGAACGGCGACAGGCTCTATGCCGCCTGCACCGCCCTCACGGAGGCGCGCAAGCATGCAGCGGCGGACTTTTCAGCGCGGGTCATCGGCGAACTCAAGACGCTGAACATCTCCTCCGCCCGCTTCGAGGTGGAATTCGACGAATACTCCCGCGAAGAGGTCGACAGGGCCACGGCGGAGGGGCTCGGAGGGATCCGCTTCCTCTTCTCCGCCAATGCGGGAGAACCTCTGAAAGAGCTCGGGAAGATCATCAGCGGGGGCGAAATGAGCCGCTTCATGCTCGCCGTAAAGGCACAGCTCTCCTCGCCCGGCGGGATCGGCACCTATATCTTCGACGAGATCGACGCGGGCATCGGCGGAAAGACGGCAAAGGTCGTCGCCGAAAAGTTCTCCAGGATCGCAAGGGGGACGCAGATCATCGCCGTCTCCCATCTCGCGCAGATCGCTGCAGCGGCGGACAGACAGCTGCTCATCGAGAAGACGGAGGAGGGGGCGAAGACCTATACCCGCGTGCATGCGCTCTCCGAAGAGGAGCGCCGCACAGAGCTTGCCCGCATGATCGCGGGGGATACGGGAGAGCTTGCCCTCCGCCACGCCGACGAGCTCTTAAAGACGGCAAACGGTTACAAAAACTCCCTGTAAAGGCAATCGTAGCGGCGAATAGAACGGTCACGGCTTACGCAAATTAAACTCTGTCTAAGGGGAAATCCCGTTGAACGGAGGTCAAATTGCGTAAGCTGAAATTTTATATCGCAGCGCTGTTCCTGTTTCTGTGCTCCCTCTTGCTCTGCACGGTGGACATCGCCGGCGCAGACGCGGCGGAGGGGAAATACTATCTCGGCGGAATGGCAGCGGGCTTCATGCTCGGCGCCGGCGGAGCGGAGGTCATCGACCTGAGCGAAGTCGTCGCAGAGGACGGGACGCACCGTCCCGCGGCGGACGCGGGGATCCTCGCGGGAGACTGCATCCTTGCCGTCGACAAGATCCGCATCAAGAGCATCCGTGACTTGAACGACGCCCTCGCCCGCAGCGGCGGGAAGGAGCTCACGGTAACCGTGCGCCGCGGCGGAGAGACCGCCGAGGTCAAGATCACCCCCGTGAAGGAGAAAAAATCGGGGAAATACAAGATCGGCGTGCTGATCCGCGACACTCTCTCCGGCATCGGCACGGTCACCTATATCGACCGCGAAACGGGGAGATTCGGCGCGCTCGGGCACAAGATCGCCGACGAGAGCGACCGTCTTCTCGAGATCTCCGACGCGCGGGTGTTCCTCTGCAGCATCGTCGGCGTCAACCGCGGGGCGCGGGGGAAGGCGGGGGAGCTGAGAGGGCTCTTTTTGAACGACAAGACGATCGCCCGCGCGGAGACCATCACGGACACCGGGCTCTACGGCACCTTCGAAAACTACGACTACACGGACTGCCGGATCGTCGACACCGCGCCGCTCTCCGAGGCGGAGATCGGGAAGGCGACCATCTGGGCGACGGTCAACGGCGTCTGCCCGCAGGAGTATGAGATCGCGATCGCGAAAGTGGACGCGGGAGGACGGGACAACAAAAATTTCGTCATCAAAGTGACGGACGAAAAGCTCATCGAGGAGACGGGCGGGATCGTGCAGGGCATGAGCGGCAGCCCGATCATTCAGAACGGCAAGCTGATCGGCGCGGTCACCCACGTCTTCATCAACGATCCGACGAGGGGATATGGGATCGGGATCGAAAAAATGATCGGAAATTGACGGGATCTGCCCGTTATCATAGTATTATGTCTGTCATAGCATTGGGGAGAAGGGCGCTTTCTCCCCGATTTTTCTTGCCTATGAGCCTATCTTTCATCTTTTAATAAAAACGAACGGCTTTTTTTCGCGTTGCATTTGACAACGGCACACTTTTGGTTTATAATGGAAAACAGAATATCACATCTTGCGAGGGAACTCATATGGACATCCGTGAAATTTTGAACAAATGCGACCACACGCAACTTGCCGTCACGGCGACGTGGGAGGACATCCGCCTCCTCATCGACGACGGCATCCGCTTTCAGACGGCGTCGGTCTGTATCCCGCCCTGCTTTGTCCGCCGGGCAAAGGAATATGCGGACGGGAAGGTCAGAATCTGCACGGTGATCGGCTTCCCGAACGGCTACAACGCTACTCCCGTCAAGGTCTTCGAGACAAAACAGGCCGTAGAGGACGGGGCGGATGAGATCGATATGGTCATCAACATCGGAGATCTCAAGGCGCGCGAATACGGCGCGATCGAACGTGAGATCTCCGCCGTGAAGGCTGCTTGCGGGGGAAAGATCCTGAAAGTCATCATCGAGACCTGCCTGCTCACCGAGGAGGAGAAGACCGAAATGTGCAGGATCGTCACCGCCGCGGGGGCGGACTTCATCAAGACTTCGACCGGCTTTTCCAAGGCCGGCGCAACGCGGGAAGACGTCGCGCTGATGAAGGCGAACGTCGGACCGGGCGTCCGCGTCAAGGCAGCGGGAGGAATCTCCTCCGTCAAAGACGCCGAGGACTTCGTCGCGCTCGGCGCGGACCGTCTCGGCACTTCGCGCATCGTCAAGATCGTCAAGGAGGAACACCTGTTATGAGCAACGAACATCCCAACATTCCCACGCCCCACATCACCGCAAAGTACGGCGACTTCGCCGAGACCGTGCTCATGCCCGGCGACCCTCTGCGGGCGAAATTCATCGCGGAGACCTTCTTCGAAGATCCCGTGCTCGTCAACAATGTGCGCGGCGTCAACGGCTACACCGGAACTTACCGCGGGAAGCGGGTCTCTGTCATGGCGTCCGGGATGGGGCAGCCCTCGATCGGGATCTATTCCTATGAGCTCTTCCGCTTCTACGGCGTCGAGAACATCATCCGGGTGGGATCCTGCGGCTCCTTCGACCCCGACCTCCACGCGCGGGACATCATCCTCGCCCAGGGGGCCTGCACGAACGGAAACTATGCGGACCAGTACCGTCTGCCGGGCACCTTCTGCCCGATCGCGGACTTCGGGCTGCTCCGCCGCGCCGCCGAGCTCTGCGACAAGGCGGGCGTACATTATAAAGTCGGAAATATCTTTTCCTCGGACATGTTCTATGACGATGCGAACAGCGGCATGGAATGGGCGAAGATGGGGGTGCTCGGCGTCGAAATGGAGAGCGCCGCGCTGTACTGCAACGCCGCCAGAACGGGCAAGAAGGCCCTGTGCATCTGCACCGTGAGCGACAGTTTCCTCTATCCCGAGGAGAACACGACGGCGGAGGAGCGGCAGAACTCCTTCACCGCAATGATGAAGATCGCGCTCGAACTCGCCTGAGGCGCAAAGGACGAGAGAAACATGGCAAAAAGATTCTTTTTGATCGTACTCGACAGCTTCGGCGTCGGCGAACTTCCGGACGCGGGTCTTTGGCATGACGAGGGGAGCAACACCCTCGGCGCGATCAGAAACTCTCCCGCTTTCCGCTGTCCCGCGCTTACGTCGCTCGGGCTCTTCAATATCGACGGCGTCGGCGGAGGCGTGCCCGCGCCCGCGGCTTGCTACGCGAAGATGGCGGAAAAGTCGATGGGGAAGGACACCACGATCGGACACTGGGAGATTGCGGGGGTCGTCTCTCCCACGCCTCTTCCGACCTTCCCGGAGGGCTTCCCCGAGGAGGTCATCTGCACATTCGAACGGAAGACGGGGAGGAAGGTCCTCTGCAACAAACCCTACTCGGGCACGGAGGTCATCAAGGACTACGGGCGCGAACAGGTCGAAACGGGCGCGCTCATCGTCTATACTTCGGCGGACAGCGTCTTTCAGATCGCCGCCCACGAGGACGTCATCCCCGTTCCCGAGCTCTACCGCTACTGCGAGATCGCGCGGGAGATGCTCGTGGGGAGCTGCGGCGTGGGGCGGGTGATCGCCCGCCCGTTCACGGGGGAATATCCTTTCGTGAGAACGGCGAACCGCCACGATTTCTCGCTAGCGCCGCCCGCGGACACCATGCTCGATCTGCTCTCGCGCGCGGGCTACGACACCATCTCCGTCGGCAAGATCTACGATATCTTTGCGGGGAAGGGGATCTCCGAAAGCCACAGAACGACCTCCAACGCCCACGGCATGCAGGTGACAAAAGAGCTCCAGGGAAAGGACTTTTCGGGGACGGAATTCGACGGTTTCCTCTCCGTTTTCTTGAAGGATATGAGGGAGGACGACGTGCTCCTCATCACCGCAGACCACGGGTGCGACCCTTCGACCCCGTCGACCGACCACTCCCGCGAATACACGCCCATGCTGATCTGCGGCAAGGGCTTAAAGAGCGGCCTCGATCTCGGCGTCCGCAAGAGCTTTGCCGACATCGGCGCCACCGTTTTGGACTGTTTCGGCGTCGGGAAGGG
>CANPZH010000043.1 GCA_947589335.1 uncultured Clostridia bacterium
CGGAGGCGATCGCGGTGTAATATTCGATCAGTCCTCTCTGGGTGCATTTATTGTAATAGGGGGTCACGGCGAGCAGACCGTCTGCGCCGAGCGCCTCCATTTTTACGCTCTCTTCGACCGCCTTCCGCGTGCTGTTGCTCCCCGTGCCGATGATGACCTTGACCCTTCCCGCCGCCTGTTTGACCGCAAATGCGGCGGTATCCGTCTTTTCCTTCTCGGTCATCGTGGCGGGTTCGCCCGTCGTGCCGAGCACGACCAAGGCGTCGGTGCCGCCCGCGATCTGGTATTCAATCATCTCGCCGAAGGCTTCGAAGTCCACTCCGCCTTCCGTGAACGGCGTGATCATCGCCGTCGCGGATCCTCTCAAAAATCCTGTCATCTGCTTTCTCCCGAAAAAATCATTGATCCAGATATCCCTCTGCCGCCAAGAGCTCGGCGAGGAGCACCGCGCCGCCCGCAGCGCCCCTGAGGGTGTTGTGCGAGAGCCCGATGAACCGGTAGTCGAACACCGCGTCCTCCCGCAGCCTGCCCGCGGAGACCGCCATGCCGCCCTCGAGGTCGCGGTCGAGCCGCGGCTGGGGACGGTCGTCCTCCGTGAAATAGTGAAGGAACCGCTTGGGCGCGGAGGGGAGCCCGAGCCGCTGGGGTTCGCCCTCGAATTTCTCCCAGGCGGAGAGGATCTCCTCCCGCGAGGGCTTCTTTTCGAAGGAGACGAACACCGCCGCCGTGTGGCCGTCGGAGACGGGCACGCGCAGGCACTGCGCCGTGATGACGGGGGAAGCCGCAAGGACGATCTCGCCGCCTTGTTGCGTGCCCCAGATCTTGAGCGGCTCCCGCTCGCTCTTCTCCTCCTCGCCGCCGATATAGGGAATGACGTTGTCGAGGATCCCGGGCATTGTGGAGAACGTCTTGCCCGCGCCCGAGATCGCCTGATAGGTGCATACCGCCGCACGCTCGATCCCGAAGGAGCGCAGAGGGTGCAGCAGGGGGACGTAGGACTGCAGGGAGCAGTTGCTCTTCACCGCGATGAATCCGCGGCGGGTGCCGAGCCGCTTCCGCTGCGCGGGGATGACGCCGAGATGTTCCGGGTTGATCTCCGGGATCACCATGGGCACGTCGGGCGTGAAACGGTGGGCGGAATTGTTGGAGATGACGGGGACCTCGAGCCTTGCGTATCTCTCCTCGAGCGCTTTGATCTGCTCCTTGGGGAGGTTGACCGCGCAGAAGAGAAAATCGACCCGCTCTGCAACGGATCCCGCGTCCCGATCGGCGTCGAGAACGGTCATATCCCGTGCAAAGGCGGGGATGGGGCGGTCCAGCGCCCATCTGCCCTCCACGGCCTCTCGGTACGGCTTTCCCGCGGAGCGGCCGCTCGCGAGCAGCGCCTCCGCCTTGAACCAGGGGTGATGTTCGAGCAGGGTGAGGAACCGCTGTCCGACCATGCCCGTCGCGCCGACTACGGCGACCCGGTATCTCTTCATAAACATCCTCCGCGTGATCGAGAAAAGGGCGGCGACTTTGTCACCGCCTGAGCAGAAATAATTTTAACATACGCACTGTGAAAAGTCAAAGAATTTGCCCGATTTTAATTGAATTATTTTTTGTTTTGTAGTACAATAACAATCATCGGGGGCGTCCGCGATTTTTTGCGGACGCACAAACGGAGTTTGATATGGCAGACAGAGAACGTAAAGGGCTTGTTGCCCGTTGGCTGGAAGGGAAGGAGAGAAGCGAGGATTACGCCCGCAGCACCCTCCCCACAAACCGCTTTTCCCTGTTTTGGGATATTCTGAAGGGGAGGTTCGGGCGGCTCATGCTCGTCAACCTTCTCGTGCTCGTGACGTGTCTTCCCATGCTCGCAATCTTCGTATGGCGGTATCTCGTCATCAACGTTTCGTGGGCGACGGGGCCTTACGGCGCGGGATTGCTCGTCAACTATCCCGTCATTCCGAACATCGTAGGACTTGCGGAACTCACGCAGATGCAGAACGACTTCGTGTTCTTCTCTCTGCTGATCCCCGCCTCCGCGATCGCCGCTCTCGGGATCGCCGGCGGCATGTATATCATCAGGAACCTCATCTGGACGGAGGGGGTGTTCGTCGCGAACGATTTCCTCCGCGGGATCAAACGCAACTATTGGAACGTGCTGGAGGCGATGCTCATCTTCACCGTTCTGCTCTTCCTCGCGCAGACGAGCAGCAATCTCTCCGATTACTACGTCGCGACGGGGAGCGAGTTCGCGGGCTGGATGATCGCGTCCAAGATCGTCGGCATCATCATCGTCATTCTTGCGGTCCTCATCTGCTTCTGGATGGTCTCGCTCGGGATCAACTACAAACAGGGACCGTGGTCGCTCGTCCGCAATGCCGTCGTCATGACGATCGGCACCTTCCCGCAGACGATCTTTTTCGCGGCGGTCGCCGTCCTGCCCATTCTGCTCTTCCTCTTCGGGAACACCCTCCTGATGTCGATCGGCATCATCTTCTATCTTCTGATCGGCTTCTCCTATGCGATGCTCGTCTGGATGGATTACAGCCAGTGGGCGTTCGACCGCTTCATCAACCCAAACCTCGGGGTCGCGACGGGGAGAGGCCTCTACAACAAGGACGCGCCCAAGACGAAGCCGCAGCCTGCGCCCGTCTCCGCGGCAGACAGCGCGGCGATGCGCGAATACCGCCGCATGATCGTCGCGCAGGGGAAGAGCAAGCTCGTCTCCCGTCCCATCAAGCCCATCGACGACGGCGTGGAGATCTATCAGCTCCCCGAGGCGTTCTCGCGCGAAGATCTGCGCCGCCTCAAGGAGAGCAAAGAGGCGATGGACGAAGACGTCAAAAAGTTCGAGGAAGAGCACAAGAACGACGAACAGTATGTGGAATATAACCGCCAGTTCGAGGAGCGCGAGCGCATGATCCGCGAAGAAGAGAGCGGCGGAAAGAAGAAAAAGAAGAAGGCTGCGCGTCCTCCGAAGATGCTCAATAAGAAGTAAGATGGCGGCGTACGACTATCTTGCCGATTGGTTCGAGATCCTCAACGACGACTGCGACTACCCCGCGTGGTCGCAGTATTTTATAGACGGGCTCCGCGCCCTGCATGCGGGCAGACGGGGGCTCGAACTCGGCTGCGGGAGCGGGGCGTTCTGCCGTGCGCTCTCCCGCGCGGGCTATGAAATGGACGGGGCGGACATCTCCCCGCGCATGCTCGCCAAGGCGGAAGAGCTCGCCCGCGCCGAGGGACGGAAGATCGGATACTTCCTCACCGACGCCGCCGCGATGCGCGCGCCCGCGAAGTACGATTTCATCCTCTCCCCGAACGACTGTTTCAACTATGTGCCCTGCGGGAAGCTCGCCGGCGCGTTCCGCCGCGTCTATTCTGCACTGGAACCGGGAGGGATCTTCTGGCTCGACGTCAGTTCCGAATACAAACTTTGCCGAAAGGTTGCCGATACTGTGTGTGCGGACGACCGCGAGGACGTCACCTACCTCTCCTTCAACCGGCGGGAGGGGGACAAAGTCGTGATGGACGTGACCCTCTTCGTCAAGGGAGAGGACGGCAGGTTTACGCGCTGCGACGAGACCCATGTCCAATATATCCATACGGAAGAGGAGATCCTTTCCGCGCTCCTTGAGGCAAAGTTTTCGCCGATCGCCTCGGAGGGTCATCTCGGGGAGAAAAAGGAAGGGAGCGACAGGCTCAACGTGATATGCCGAAGACCGTAAGCAACATCTGTAAAACGCTGATCTGCGGCGGGGAGCTCTCCGCCGCCGTACTCGATACGACCGCGCTCGTGCAGGAGGCGATCCTGCGGCATGGGCTCACGCCCGTCACCGCGGCCGCGCTCGGGCGCACGATGACGGCTGCCGCCTATCTGTGCAGCTGGCTCAAATCGGAGGAGAGCTCGATCTACGTCACCGTGTCCGGCGGAGGCGCGGGCGGAAAGATCTCCGTCTCGGGGGACGGTGCGCTCCGTCTCCGCGGGAATATCGCAAATCCTTCGGCCGATCTTCCTCTCCGCGCGGACGGGAAGCTCGACGTCGGCGGCTGCGTGGGAAGAGAGGGAACTCTGACCGTCGTCAGGGACGACGGCGAGGGGATCCCGTTCGTCGGGACGAGCGCGCTCGTCTCGGGGGAGATCGCGGAGGACTTTTCCGCCTATTTTCTCACGAGCGAACAGCGTCCGACGGCGGTCGCGCTCGGCGTGCGGGTCTCGGGAGGGACCTGTCTGGGCGCGGGCGGCGTCTTTTTACAGCCCCTCCCGGGAGCCTGTGAAGAGACCCTCTCCTATGCCGAACGGGCGATCTCCCGCTTTTCGGAGATCTCCCGCATGATCGCGGAGAAGGGGGCGGAGAGGATCCTGCGCGAAGAGCTCGGCGCAGACGGCGCGGACGGGCGGGAGATCGTCTTCCGCTGCCGCTGTTCGAGGGAGCGGGCGGCGTCCGCCGTGCTCTCGATGGGGCGGGAGGACGCGGAGAAGCTCCTCGAAGAGACGGGGACCATCCACGTGCACTGCCACGATTGCAATACCGATTATTCCTTCGGGAAAGAAGAGATCGCAAGATTGTTCAAAAAACAGCCATGAGCGACGAAAAAGTCACAAAACTCGATTTCAGCGAAGAGTTCATCATGCAGAGCGCCGAGCGGCGGTATGAGTCGGGGGATTACCTCGGCGCACTCACCATGCTCAATAAGCGTGCGGAGATGTATGATCCGACCGCCGACGCCTCCGCGCTCTACGCCGACATCTACGAGGCGCTGGGGCTCTATCCGCTCTGCGCCGACGCGTGGTTCCGCTTTCTCGATACCTGCAACGAGGCGGATTTCTCCGAGGGCTATGAGGGGCTCTCCGTCGCCTTCATGAACATGGGCGATACCTTCCAGTCCGAGATCTATTTCCGCCGCACCTACGACGGCGGGGCAGAGGAGGAAGAAGCGCCGGAGGAGCCGCCCCGTCCGCAGCTCCGTCTCGTCCACTCCGAAGACGGCTCCGTGGAGGACGCGGAACTTCTCCGCCGCGGGATCGAATTCATCAAACAGGGCGATCTCTCCTCCGCGCAGGAGACCTTTGCGGAGATCTCCCCCGAAAGCCGCGATTTTCCTTCCGCCTCCGGACTGACCGCGATGTGCCTCCTGCTCGAGGGGAACGTGGACGGCGCGGCGGAGGAATGCGAAAAGCTTATCGGGTTCTATCCCGAGAATATCCACGCGCTCACGACCTACTGCGCCGTTTTGGGCGCAAAGGGGGACAAGGAGGGCGCGAAGGAGATCGGGCGGCGGCTCGCCGCGCTCGAGCCGGACGCCCCCGAAGATCTCTTCCGCGTGGCGACGGCGCTCTGCGAGACGGGGCTCGACGCCGAGGCGTACGACAAACTGACCCGCCTGAAGGAGAAGATCCCTTACGGGGACGATGTGCTCTGGTTCCATGCCGTCGCCGCAAGCCGCACGGGGCGGCCCGAAGAGGCGGTCTCCTCCCTCGAGCGGATGACGACGGTCTATCCGCGCAAAGCGGTGGCGAAGTTCTATCTGTCCCGTCTCAGGGAGCAGCTCGACGGCGGGGAACCCGTCGAACTCAGCTACTTCTACCGCATGCCCGACAAGGAATACAAGGAGATCCTCGGCTTCCTCACGGCGGCGGCCTCTCTGAATACGCAGGAGGCGGAGGCGCTTCCCGAGCTATCCGAACTCGAAGAGGATCTGCGCATCGTCTTCGACCAGCTCGACGGGCGGGACGACAAGGCGCAGGAGCTCGCCGTCGGCGTCGCCGTGAAGTGCCGCTGCGACAGCTTCCTGCGGGAGATCCTTCTCGACTACAACGTGGGGGAAGACATCAAGTTCCCCGTCCTGTGCGACCTCGTCCTCCGGAACGAGGAGAACTCCTTCGGCGTCGTCGTATGCAGTTTCTACCGTGAATTTTTCACGCACAAGCTCGGGATCGGCAACAAGAAGCGCAAGGCCTATCTGAGCGCCTTTGCGGAGGTGTATTCGAAGTACGCCCTGCTCGGCGAGGAATACGAGGAGAAGCTCGTCGGGGCCGCAGAAGACGTCTACCGCACCCTTGAGGAGGCGGACGCGCTCGATCTGACCGCGGAAAAGGAGGCGCTTGCTGCGGTCATCTACCGCGAGGCGCGGCTCAGACAGTCGGAACGCTCGATCGAAGCCGTCGCCAAACTCTTCGAGGCGAATGTGAAGATCGTCAAAGAAATTCTCAACTATATCATCTGAGGGGACCTATGAAAAAACTGTTTGATTTCGACGGCATGTTCGACCGCAAGCTCGCCGAGTACATGGAAGAGAACGCCGGGAAGTACACCGAAAAGCAGTGGGAATCGCTCATTCCCAAGCTCTATAAGAACTTCGGCGACACCTTCCTGCGCAGCGCGGGCGCAACGCCGAGGGGATATTACGGCGCGATGACGGACGAGGAACTCATCGACACCCTGCGCCGCCACGTCGAGGAGGGCGTGCCCGTCTCCGATTTCCTCTGCAACGAGATCGAATCACGGGGGTGCCCCGACGGGCTCATCCCGCTCATGCGGAGCGGCAACGAGCAGCTCGTGACGCTCGCCGTCAACCTCGCGGGGGACGATCCCAAGGCGTTCGACACCTATTTCGACCTTCTGACGGGGGACGCGAACGGGGACGTCAAGGATACCGCCGTCGAGCGGCTCAAGGCGGGCGCGGACCTCGCGAAGGCGCGGGCGATCGAACTGTACGACGGGAACGTGGAGCGGGAATACATGCTCGAGATCCTCTCCCGCTGCAAAGAGCGGGACGACAGGGTGTTCGACATCCTGATGAAGGAATTCCGCACCTCGCCCGACGAGCTCCCCATGCACGCGAGCTATCTTGCGACCTACGGCGACGAGCGGGCGCTCCCCGTCCTGCTCGAATACATCGACCGCGACGACATCAACTATCTCGAATATCAGGAGCTCAAGTTTGCGATCGAGGCGCTCGGCGGGGTCTATACCAAGCTGCGCGACTTCACGGGGGATCCCTACTTCGAGGAGATCCGTTCGCAGTCTCAGACGGTGGTCGATTTCACCCCCGGCGGGAAGACGGACGAAGCCTGAAAATCTTATCATAAACGGACTGCCTCCGCCATAAGATATCAAAGCAAGGACTTTGAGTCGGCGGAGGCGTTTTTTTATGGAAAACAACAGCGTTTACGAGGACATCGCCATAAGGTGCGGAGGAGAGATCTACGTCGGCGTCGTCGGGCCCGTCCGCACGGGCAAATCGACGTTCATCAAGAAGTTCATGGAGGAGCTCGTCCTGCCCAGGGCATCGGGCGCAAAAAAACAGCGCATGACGGATGAGCTCCCGCAGTCCGGCTCGGGGAGGACGGTCATGACCACGGAGCCGAAGTTCGTCCCCGAAGAGGCGGCGGAGATCGCTTTCAAGCAGGCGCGCGTCAAAGTGCGGCTCATAGACTGCGTCGGGTTCCCCGTCGAGGGGGCGGCGGGCTTCGAAGAGGAGGGCGCTCCCCGTCTCGTCCGCACGCCGTGGCGGGAGGATCCCGTGCCCTTCGAACAGGCGGCGGAGGAGGGGACGCGGAAGGTCATCCGCGACCATTCGACGATCGGCGTCCTCGTGACGACGGACGGCTCGGTGACGGGTCTGCCCCGCGAGAGCTACGAACGTGCGGAACGGCAGGCGGCGGAGGAGCTGACGGCGATCGGGAAGCCCTTCGTCATCCTGCTCAACTGCAGGGAGCCGGAGGGGGCGGAAGAACTCCGTCTGCGGCTCGAGGAGGAATACGGCGCGCCCGTCGTCGCCGCGAACGCGGAGGAGATGACGGCGGAGAAGATCGGCACGGTGCTCGAGCGTGTGCTCTACGAGTTCCCGGTGCTCTCCATCGACGTCGACCTGCCCGATTGGATGCGCGTGCTCGACGCGGATACGCCGCTGATCTCGGAGGTGCTCGACGGGATCCGTGCGGTCGCCCCGAAGGTCAATAAGATGAGCGACTGCGCCCTCCTCGACGGGCTCTATCCGGACAGCGAGAGGCTCAAACCGCCCGTTTCCCTCCGCCTCGAACCGGCGACGGGGAAGGCGTACGTCACGGTGGAGGCGAAGGAGGGGGCGTTCTATCAGATCCTCGGCGAGCAGTGCGGCACGCCGATCGGCGACGACTTCGCCCTCATGAGCTACGTTGCCTCCCTCGCCAAGGCGAAGAAGCTCTACGACAGGATCGGCAAAGCGTTCTCGGACGCGCAGGAGTTCGGCTACGGCATCGTGCCGCCCGACGACGGCGAGATGAACCTCTCGGAGCCCAAGGTCGTCAAAAAGAGCGGAAGAGTGGGGGTCAACCTGCATGCGGACGCGCCGAGCTATCACATCATCCGCGTGGACGTGGGCGGGGAAGTCAATCCCGCATTCGGCAATTTGGAACAGAGCGAGACCTTTGTGAAGGAGCTCTCCGAGGGCATGGCGGCGGAGCCCGAGAAGGCATGGAATACCAACATGTTCGGCAGGACGCTGAAGGAGACGCTCGGCGAGGAACTCGGCCAGAAGAACCGCTCGATGGCGGAAAACGTGCGGAAGAAGATGCGGAAAACGGTCACGCGGATCGTCAACGAGGGGAAGGGCGGCGTCATCTGCATTCTGTTATAGGGCGCGAAGCGGGAGCGGCGGGAAGAGCCGCTCCCGCCTATTTTTCGGCGGGAGGGGACAATCGGCTTGACAGCCCCATGCGGCCGTGCTATAATACGCACAAAGGAGGTATCTTATGGCAGATACAAAGAAAAAAGGCAAAGGCTTAACGTATACGGGGCTTGTACTGCTCCTCGTCTTTGCGGCGATCACGGTGCTCAGCTTCGTGTTCTACAACGAGATCAACAATAAGTGGTTCGTGCAATCCGAGGAGAACACCGCCCTCGTCAACTTTATTTACGGGATCGCGCCCAAGCTCATCCATACGGCGCAAGTGCTCTTTGTGACGTTGCTCGTCCTCTACATCGTCTGCGCGATCATCCGCAAGGTCTTCCGGACAACGCCGAGAAGGATCACGATCGGAAGGCTCGTAAACAGCATCGTCAAGGTCGTCATCTGGGTCGCGGCGGTGATCGCCATCCTCGCCGTCTGGGGCTTCAACGTCGGGGCGCTCATCGCAAGCGCGGGCGTGCTCACGCTCGTCATCGGGCTCGGGCTGCAGAGCCTCATCGCCGACGTCGTGGCGGGGATCTTCCTCGTCTGCGACGGGACGATCGGCGTCGGGGACGTCGTCACCATCGACGGCTGGCGCGGCACCGTGCAGGAGATCGGGATCCGCAACACCAAACTCATCAACTACAGCGGCGATATCAGGGTCTGCAACAACAGCACGATCAAAGTGTTCGTCAACCAGAGCCGCGAGACCTCCTATCCCACCGTCATCGTCGGGATCCCTTACGAGGAGAACCTGCAGCATGTGAAGGAAGTGTTCGAGGCGAACAAGGGCAAGATCAAAGAGATGTGCCCCTCCGTGATCAGCGACATCGATTTCAACGGGGTAGACAACCTTGCAGCCTCCAGCGTCGATCTGCATTTCGGCGCAAAGTGCAACGAAAACGATTTCTTCGCCGCACAGCGCGAGATGCGCGGCGCAATCAAGACGGTCTTCGAGGAGAACGGCATCTGCGTGCCTTTCCCGCAGGTCGTCATCCACGGATCGGAAACGTCCGGGAAGTAAAGGCAAAAGAAGAAGCGCAGAGCGCGGGATCTTCCCGCGCTCTGTTTTTTACGGAGGAGACTGCCGCTCCGGGGGAGGGAAGGACGGAAATTTTTTCCGATTATTTTCCGTTACCCTATTGAAATTTTCCCCGAATTATTCTATAATAAGCCCGTACGGGAGCGTGCAAACAAAAAGGGGGATTTTTATGGATAATACCGTTCGGAAGGCGATCGAAACGGGCAGGACCGCGCTCGGGATCGAATTCGGTTCCACGCGCATCAAGGCCGTGCTCGTGGATGAAAACAATCTGCCCGTGGCGTCGGGCAGCCATGAATGGGAGAACCGCCACATCGGGAACGTGTGGTCTTATGCGCTCGAGGATATCTGGACGGGCGTACAGGACTGCTATGCGAAGATGGCGGAGGACGTCAGGCAGAAATACGGCGTCACGCTCACGACGATCGGCGCGATCGGCTTCTCGGCGATGATGCACGGTTACATGGTCTTCGACGAGAACGACGAACTGCTCGTTCCCTTCCGCACATGGCGCAACAATACCGCGGCGTATGCGGGAGATAGGCTCACCGAGCTCTTCGGCTATCATATCCCCGCGCGTTGGTCGGTCGCCCATCTCTATCAGGCGATCCTCGACGGCGAGGAACACGTCGGACGGATCAGATTCCAGACGACGCTCGAAGGCTATGTCCATTGGCGTCTGACGGGGAAGAAGGTCATCGGCATCGGCGAGGCGAGCGGCATGTTCCCCGTCGATCCCGTGACGAAGCAATACAATCCCGTCATGCTCGAAAAATTCAACAACCTCGTCAAGGGGAAGATCCCCTTCAAGGTCGAGGATGTGCTCCCCGAGATCCTGCTTGCGGGCGAGGACGCGGGACGGCTGACCGAAGAGGGGGCGAAACTGCTCGATCCGAGCGGCAACCTCAGATACGGGATCCCGTTCTGTCCGCCCGAAGGGGACGCGGGCACGGGCATGGTCGCGACGAACGCGATCAAAAGGCGCACGGGCAACGTGTCTGCCGGCACCTCCGTGTTCGCGATGATCGTCCTCGAAAAGGAGCTCTCGAAGCCCTATCCCGAGATCGACCTCGTGACGACGCCCGTCGGCGATCTCGTCGGCATGGTGCACTGCAACAACTGCACGTCCGACCTCAACGGCTGGGTCAATCTGTTCGGCGAATTCGCGGGGCTCCTCGGCGTGGAGCTCCCCAAATGGAAACTCTACGATACGCTCTACTTCGAGGCGGAGAAGGGGGATAAGGACTGCGGCGGACTGCTCGCCTACAACTATGTCTCCAACGAGCATGTGACGAACGTCGACCACGGCCGCCCGCTCTTCGTCCGGAAGGCGGACAGCAACTTTACGCTCGCGAACTTCATGCGCACCCATCTCTATTCGGCATTCGGCGCGCTCAAGGTCGGCTGCGACATCATGCTGAAGGAAGAGGGCGTCAAGCTCGACAGG
>CANPZH010000044.1 GCA_947589335.1 uncultured Clostridia bacterium
ACTTCCTAACCCCTCGCAAATTTCTTTGCCCTCAGTATGCCCCGCAGGGAGTTCTGAATAAAGAAATTTGCGAAACTAAGCAATCGCGTGAACTTAAAGAAATTTGCGAAACTAAGCAAATCGTGTGAAAAAAAGCGCCCCGAAGGGCGCTTTTTTCAGTCGTTTATCACTTGGTGTGGACGCAGGTCGCGGCTGCGCTGTGCCGTTATCACTTGGTGTGGATGCGGATCGCGATCGCGCTGTACGGCGTCATCGTGTAGCCGAACACCGACTTCACGCCCAGCGTAAACTCGCGCGGGGAGATGGCATAGCCGCCCTGTCCCAGCGAATTCACGGCGTCCGCAGAGCCCGTTCTGCACTCGAGGACGGTGCAATCCGCCGTCGACTTCACAGACGCGCCCGCGAGGTCGACGTTGAGGCGGATGCGCGTATCCCCCGCGTTGATGATCTTGACGATGATGTCCTTCGTCGCCTCATCGTAGGTGACGGACTGATACAGCCGCTGGAGTTCGAGACCGTCGAGGTCCATCGTGGGATCGTAGGACGCCGCGACGTTCGTGATCTCGGACTTGAGCGAATGGGTGCCCGAATTGCGCATGAAGAGCTGCTGGATATAGTAATTGGGCGAGAGCAGCAGCTGCGTATTCGTGAAGTACATCATATCGACGTCCCACTGGTTGGCGCCGTCGAAGCGGGAGACGCCGTCCGAGACGCCGAACATGGGCGCGTATGCCGCGAGGTCGATGACGTCGCCGTTGCGCTCGAGCGCCGTCATATATGCCCCCTCTGCGAGCGCAGTCATCCAGGTGTTCGTCTGATAGGTCGCAGAATCGCTCTGATAGTTCACGGAATCGTTCGCGGAATACTCGCCGACGAAGACTTTGTAGGCCGTCGTCCCCTCCCGCTCGTACTTGTCGTAGATGCACTGCTCGGGAGTCGCATAGTACAGGAAATCGTCATAGCCCATATAGTAGTGATGATCGACGACGCCGTACTCCGACCAAGAGGAGATCTTCCCCCCTTCGAGGTAGCTCTTCGCGCCGCTGTCGGCAAGATATGCGCGGTATGCGGGAGGTCCGCCGAGGGCGTCCGCGAAGACCATGCCGTTACCGACGATGGGCTGCACGTCTCCGTAGACGGAGGGATTCTGTTTCTGCGCCTCATGGAAGGCGTCGAGGAACTGCTCGTAGCAATCGTAGTAAGTGCGGGTGAACTGCTCGTTGCCGACGCCGATGTACTTCATGCCGAAGGGCTCGGGATGTCCCATATCCGAACGGATCTTGCCCCACTTCGTCGAACTGTCGCCGTTGGCGAACTCGATGAGGTTGAGCGCGTCCTGCACGTAATCGGCGACCTGTTTGTTGTGTCTGCCGTTGAGGATGCGGGCAGATCCGCTCGCCGCGCCGCCTTGGTCGGAGAAGCCGCAGTTGACGATCGGGACGGGGCTTGCGCCGATGGATTCGCAGAGAAGGCAGTACTCATAGAACCCGAGGCCGTAGTCCATGTTGTAGCCCCAGAGGTCGTAGTTGTTGGAGCGGGTCGCCCACTCGCCGTAGGTCGTCGTCTCGGAGAGCTTGCCCTCGTTGTCGACCGAGTAGGTGAAGGCGGGAATGGTGTCGTCCCCCGCGTTTTCGCCGTTCTGCACGGCGCCGATGGAGTTCTTCCAGTCGTACACTTCCTTGGTGTCCGCGCCGCCGTTGCCCGCGTCGCCCTCGATGATGCAGCCTCCGGGGAAGCGCATGAACTTGGGCGCGAGCTCTTTGATCGCGTTATAGATGTAATTCTTGAATCCGAGCGTGGAGCTCTGCGTCTCGAGCTGGACGGCGTCTACGTTGTAGACTCCCTGCGTGTCGAAGACGAGCTCGAAGTGAAGATCTTCCGAGGCCGTCTTGTCCGCCTTGATCTCGCGGCGGTATTCCAGTCTGCCGACTGGCGGACGTCGAACTTCACGGAGGCAAACACTTCCCCGCTGCCGTCTACGACGCGCGCCGTCGCCTTTGCGGCGCCGTCGGGCGACTTGATGAAGGCGGAGAAGGTGTATTTCTCCCCCTTCTCGACCGCGATCGAGGGATATTGGTGCCCCGAATTGGAGATCCCGCCGTCTGCGGAATTGACGCTGACCCGCGCATAGTGCGGATTGACGTTCGTCTTGAGCGTTTCGTTGACGTAGTCGGGATTGTTTGCAAAGATCCCGCCCGCCGTCTGGATGGTGACGCCCGCGTCTCCGCTCGCCCGCCAGTCGCTCTGGAAGTTGTTCGCCTCGGGCATCGTCCCGAGCGATTCAAAGTTACCGTTGGAGAGCAGATTGTCGTCGAGGGCATACGAGGCATAGTTGATGTCTTCGAGGAAGATCCCGAAGAGCAGATCGGAGATATCCACCGCCTCCCGCACGTTTCCTGCCTTGATGACGAGAGCGGGATCCTCATAGGCGTCCCCGCTGACGTCTGCGCCGCAGCTTGCCGCGCTGAAGAGCATCGCGCCCGACAAAACGCAGGCGATGAGCGCCGGCACTGATTTTTTCATAACCTTTCCCCCTTTGGAATAGTTTCTCATACTCTA
Source organism: uncultured Clostridia bacterium (assembly GCA_947589335.1). Lineage (GTDB taxonomy): Bacteria > Bacillota > Clostridia > Christensenellales > Borkfalkiaceae > Gallimonas. Next base: position 2,560 of record CANPZH010000044.1, read on the forward strand.
TCACAAATTCGGGAAACTGTCAAGACCGTGTACAAAAAATCCCCCGAAAACGCCCAAAAAAAGCCTCCCCGAGAGTTCCTCGGGGAGGTCTTTTTTGTCAATGTCAATCGGCGGAAGGTTCGTATTCGTACACGACGTTTGCCGTGATCGATCCGATCCAGTCGACGCCCATAAGAGCGACGAGTTCGAAGCGCGAGATCTGGAAATACACCGTCTGCTCCTCCGTCCAACCGCTGAATGACGACGCTGCAAACGAAGTCACGCTCACGGGCATGACGATCGAAGAGATGTTCACGCTGTTCGTGAACGCATTGGCGCCGATCGTCGTGAGCCCTTCATTCAGAGTGACGCTCGTAAGCTGTGTGCATTCCGAGAACGCCTGCGCCTCGATCTGCGTGACCGATCCGGGGATGACGATCTCGGTGAGGCCGCTTCCGCTGAAGGCATACTGTCCGAGGTCGACGACCGTCTCGGGGATCGTAAAGGACGTCAGCGACGCCGTGCCGCGGAACGCATACTTATCGATGTTCGTGACTTCGCCGAGGATCTCCACCTTCGTAAGGGGCGTATTCTGGAAGGAATAATCCTCGATGACCGTAACGCCTGCGGGGATCGTGACCGAGGTGAGCCCGCTGCCGTCGAAGGCATATGTGCCGATCGTGGTGACCGTCTCGGGGATCTCGATCTGGGTGAGCGCGGTCAGTTCCTGGAAGAGGTAGTTGGAGATCGTCGTCGTCTCTTCCCCGAACTTGACGGAGGAGAGATTCTCGCAGCCCCTGAAGACGTTGTTGTCGCCGTTATTCGCGGCATCGGACGAATTGGTGAACGTAAATTCTCCGGTGCCTTCGAACGTGACGGAGGTGAGCTGCAAGCAGTTCGTGAACGCGTACTGCCCGATCGAGGTGACGCTCTTCGGGATCGTGACCGACTTGAGCGCGCTGCTGTCGAAGGCGCGGTATGCGATAAACGTGAGCGTGGAGGGCAATTCGACCTCCTCAACGGCGCTGTTCGCCAGGGCATATTGGCCGATCGAGGTGATCTTCTCGGGGAAGACGACCTTCTTGACGGCGCTGTTCTGGAAGAGATATTTCTCCATCGTCGTGACCGTGGAGGGAATATTGACCTTCTCGAAGCTGCTGTCTGCGAACGCGTAGGCGCTGAGTTCGGTGACGCCTTCGGGCAGGATGACTTCTTTGATCCCGGTGACGCCCTTGAAGGTGTAGCCGCGCACCACGGAGATCGTCTCCGAGGAGAGATCGAGGACCCCGTTCTCGAGGGTCGCTCCGCCTGCGACCGCCGCGACCGCATGGTCGGCGATGGCGATGAGCACGACGTCGCCGATCGTCTTATAGTTCGTGTTGCCCTCGGCTACGGTGATCTTTTTAAGGGCGCTGCCCGTGAACGGATAACCTCCGTATGCGGCATCCGAGCTGTCGCCGGCGTTGCATCCCACAAGGGCGAGCTTTTCGGAGAAGTGCGCCTCGGTGATGCCCGAATCCATGAACGCGCCGAGACCGATCTTCGTGATATTCGTGAAGTCGAACTCGGTCAGGCTCGTGCAGCCACGGAAGGCAGATCCGCCGACCTGCTCGAATCCCTCGGGCAGGAGCACCGTCGTAAGCGAGGTGCAATCTGCAAAGATGTTGGAATTGCTCGAAGTATACGTCGTCACTTCCCCCGTCGCGGAGTTCGTAAACCGGGTGATCCCCGTGCCAGAAAGGTCGACTTTGATGAGCTCGTGGCAGCCCTCGAAGGTGTGCGTTCCCGCGAAGTTGAACTTCTCGTTCTTCGGGAAGGTAACTTCCTTGAGTTCGGGGCAGTTCGCAAAGAGATAGTTGCCGAGCGAAGTCAGATTGGTGTAGGGCGTGAGATCGAACGTCTTGAACCCCGTCCCGCGGAACGAATAGTTACCGAGCGTCGTGATCGTATCGGGCAGGGTGATGTCCGCGAGCAAGGTGCAGCCGTCGAAGATGTACGTCCCGAACGTCTTGAGCACTTTGTTCGCAAGATTGGCACGCGTGAGCCCGGTGCAGCCCTGGAAGAGATAGTTCGGCAGAGCCGTGAGCGCGGTGTTCGAAAGATCGACCGCCTCGAGCGCGGTACAGCCCTTGAACAAATACGTCGGCAGCGTTCTGTTGAACCCATCTTCGAACTTGATATCGGTGAGCGCCGTGCAGTCGCTGAACATATAGTTCGCGGTGGAAGCGTTCGCCATGGCGGCATTGGAAATCTCGACGCTCTTCAGTTTCAGACAGCCCGCGAAGGCATAGCTGCTGTTGGTGGCCCACTTTTCAACGGTTTCGGGGACGGTGACCGATGTAAATCCGGTATTCTGGAAACAGTACTTGCCGATCATCGTCAGCCCTTCGAGGTTCTTTTCATGCCCGTTGATGAGGACCTCTTCGAGCGAAGTGCAGCCGTCGAAGACGGATTGGCCGAGCTGTACGCACTCTGCGGGCAGAATGACCTTCTTGATGGAAGTGTCGCCCATGAAGGTCTCTACCTTAGCCGTCGCGCTGGCGGTGCCCGTCTTGCTCGTCGACGCGATGTGCGTGATCGCGGTCTTCGAAAGGTCGACCGTGCCCTCCGGGATGCTGTCCCAGATGTCCGCGGTGCCGACCTTGACGAGGCTCGGGCAGTTCTTGAACGCGGTCGTGCCAAACCATTCGATGGAGTTCGGCAGCTTCACTTCCTCGAGGTTGGGGCAGTCGCTGAAGGTGGTGTTCGGCAGCATCGTCGTGTTAAGCATGGAGAGATCGACCGAACGGATCCCGCTCTTCTGGAACAGCGAGGTGCTCGAAGTTCCGAGATCCGCGCCTGCGACCCCCGAGAAATCGACCGATTCGAGCGCCGTGCAACCGTTGAAGAGCCCGCCCGGAACGGTGGCGATGTGCTCGTTCTGCGCGAATACGACCGTGCGCAGCTGCGTGCAGTTCTGCAAAAACGACGAGCCGAGCGTCTCGACGGACGAGGGCACGGTGAAGCTCGTGAATGCCGTGCCGAGGAAGCAGCTGTTCCCGATCAGGGTCACGTTCTCGATGCCCGTGATCGTATCGAGCGCGCTGCAGCTGTTGAACATACAATAACCGATCGTACGGATCGACTGAGGGAAGCGCACCGTGCGGATGCTCGAGCAATTCCTGAACAGCTCCGAAGAAGCCGTCGAGGAAGCGTTTGCCGGCGCCCCGTTGCTTCCGCCCGTGTGCACGAGGCCGGTGAGCCCCGTGAGGTCGACGGTGTAGGGCTCGATCGCGTTCCACGATTCCTCATCCGTATAGACGCCCACGCGGTTGAGGGCGGTACAGGTGTTGAAGGTGTAGAGCCCGAGGAAGACGATCGAAGCGGGCAGCTTCACCGTCTCGAGCGTCTTGCTCTGATAGAAGACGTGATCTCCGAGCGAATCGAGCTGGGTCGCCCCGGAGAGGTCGACCTCTTCGATCCCGCTATTATAGAACAGGTAGCTGCCGAGCGACGTCAGGCCTGCGCCGAACGTGACCTTTTTCAGGGCGTAGCAGTTCATGAAGACCCCGCCCGAAGTATTCTTGTTCTCTGCGTCCGCAAGGCTCGCCAGATGGACAGCCGCCTCGAGGTTGATGCTCGCAAGGTTCCAGCAGTTGCGGAAGGCGCCCTGGCCGATGGTCGTAAGGCTGCTTCCTGCGGCGATCGTCACCGTCTCGAGATTGATGCAGTTCTCGAACGCGCTCTTCTCGATGCTCTCCACCGTTGCGGGGATGACGACGGAGGTGATCTCCGTCTGGTTCGCGAACGCGCCCGCGCCGATCTTCGTCGCCGAGCTGCCGCTCATGTCGAACGCGCCGTTCTTCACGGTGTAGATCATCAAAATGGATTCGCCCGCCGCGTCGTAGATGATGCCGTCGCCCTTGCCCGCCGAGAATTCCTCGTTCGCGTCGCTGATCTGAATGTTCTCGATGGTAGAACAGCCGTTGAAGACGTTCGAGATCGAGTTGATCTTCGAGGAGATATAGACCGTCTTAAGGCCGGGGCAGCCTTTGAAGAGCTGCCCGCCGAGCGCGAGCGTATCTTCCGTCTCGGGGAAGTAGAAGGAGGAGATCGCCGTCTTCTGGAAGGCGGTCGCGCCGATCGAAGTGAGACGGCTCGCCTCTTCTCCCTCTTCGAAGGTGATGCTTGCAAGCGAGGTCGCGCCCGAGAATGCGCTGTCGCCGATCGAGGTGACAACCTTCGGGATCACGAACGAGCGGAGGGACGTCGCGCCGCTGAACGCCTCCATGCCGATCGTCAGTCCGCCGTAGCTCTCCTCTTTCGTGAGCCCTTCGAAGGTGAACTCCCGAAGTTTCGTGCAGCCCTGGAAGGCGTGCGCGCCGAGATTCGTCAGCTTGCTGCCCTCCTCCACGGTGACGGAGGCGAGCATCGTCTGGCGGAATGCGCTCTCGCCGATCGTGGTGACGCTCTTCGGGATCGTGAGCGACCGTCCGTCGAACATGGCGCCGGAACTCAACCCTTGAAATGCGCTGTTCCCGATCGTCTCGAGCGTCGAGGGAAGGGTGATATCCTTCAATGCGGTATTATAGAATGCGCTTGCGCCGACCGACTTCAGCCCTTCGGGAAGGTTGGCGCTCGTCAGGCGGGTGCGGCTTGAGAAGGCGGAATCGCCGATCGTCAGCCCGTCTTTATAGGCGCCGAGGAAGACGACCTCGGCCAGATTGGTCTGAGCCGAAAACGCGCTCTTGCCGATGCTTGCGAGCCGCTCGGGGAAGGTGATTGACGTGAATGCGGTGCTGCCGGTGCTCCCGAAGACACCGCTGCCCGATCCGTCACCGAAGGTGAGCGGCACATTTTCGTTGCCGGGTTCGAAGATGAGGTTCTCCAAATACTTCAGGCCGCTGATCGCTTTATCGAGTATCGCCGTAACGGTATTCGGGATCGTGATCTTCGTGAGCGTCGTCTGGTCGGTACCCGTCGAAGTGCAGAAGAATCCCTGTCCCATCGTCGTCAAGCCGGCGGGGAAGCGGACCTCCTGAAGGCCCGAACAGAATCTGATGGCGCCGTCAGGGCCGAGGGAAGACGTACAGGGAACGATCTGAAGATCGTACTCCTCCGTGCCCGTTTCGGGGTTGTAGGTGGGAATGAGATCGGTAAATTCGATCGCCGTGATATCCGGCAGGCGTTCGAATGCATAGCCCGCGATCATGCGGATATAGGGAGACACCGTCACCTTCCCTCTGACCGTTTCGGGGCAGAAGAGGAGGATATCGGGCACGAAAACCGTCTCCTCATCGGCCGCGTGGAGCTTCGTCTCGCGCATGGTGTACAGCACGCCGTCTATCACCGCAAAGTGCTTGTTTTCGGGATCGACGGAGAACACGATGTTCGAGCAGGAGCTGAATGCCGTGCAGGATCCGTACAATTCGTACAGTTCGATCGTCTCGAGATCGCGGGGCAGTTTCACCTCGCCGAGGCCGTCGCAGCTATCAAAGGCATGGCTCCCGATGCTGACGAGGCGGTCGGGCAGGGTCAGCGTCGTAAGTTTGCTGCACGACTGGAATGCGTTCTGCCCGATCGTGAGCGGCTCCGTCCCGTCGTTTTCGAAGACGACGGACAAGAGCCCCTTGCATCCTCTGAACGCGGAGGGACCGATCGACGTCACTCCGCCGTGGACGACGATGCCCGTGAGCCCCGTTCTGTCGCTGAACATGCCGTTCGCGATCTCCGTGATCTGCTCGGGGATCGTATAGTCGCCCGTCCAGTCCGTCGGGAAGAAGATGAGCTGCGTCTGCTCCGCATTGTAGAGCACGCCGTAGTCGTCCGACCAATACGCCGCGTTGCCCTGTTCGACATGCACCGACTTGAGGGTGCGCCCGAAGACGTTCAGGATCTCGAACTCGGGGACGTCTTTGCTGAGGTACACTTCCTCGACGGCGCCCGCTCCCCCTTCCGTGTTGAGGAAGGCGCTCGGCGCAAAGTTCGTGATATTGACGGAATTGACCCGCACCTTCTTGAGTCTGGGCGTGTTGCTGAAGGCAAATCTTTCGAGCGCCACGAGGTTGGCGGGCAGCTCGATGCCGTCGCGTCCGACGCCGAGACGGCCCTCATCGCCGAGATAATAGCACTCGGTGAAGGCATTTTCGCGGATGGTGAGCCCGTTGTCGTTCGCACTGCCGAGGAAGGTCACCTTTTCGAGGTCGCTGCAGCCCCGGAATGCGCCGCTGCCGATGTTCTCCACCCAGGCGGGGATCACGAGATTGTGGAGCTTGGCGAAGCTCTTGAAGGCGTCTTTGCCGATGGAGGTGATCTCCGCGGGAATGCTGTATTCTCCCCTGCTGCCGAGCGTTCTGCCGCGCGGGAAGAACACGAGCTCCAAGCCGTAATCGCTGTCCACCGCGAGCATGCTGAAGGTCTCTCCGCCGTAGTTATCTTCGACGCTGTGATAGATCCCGCCCTCTTCCACATAGACGTTGATGAGGGAACTGAGCTGTCCGACCGAGTCTCTCGTGGCATTCGAGAGCCGCTTGGGCAGCGTGATCGAGGTGATGCCCGAAGTTCCGAATGCGCTGTCGCGGATGTCGAGCGCGGTAGCCTCCGTTTCGCCCTCCTGTGCGGGAATGAAATTGACCGTCTTCAAAGGGGTATAGTAATGGAACGCGTTCGCCTCGACGAGGGAGATCGTCGCGGGGAAGTTGATCGTCACGAGTTTGACATAGCTCGAGCTCGACGCATAGAAGGAGCCCGTGGGGATGACGCTGACCGTGCGGGTCGTGCCGTCTCCGAAGGTCACGCTCGAGGGCACGGTGTACTCCGTCGCCGCGCGGGCGTAGGGATAGAAGGCAAGCTCCGTTCTGCCGCTGTCCGCTTCCATATTATAATAGAAGAGCACGCCGCCCACGGAGGCATAGCGGACGTCGCCCGACCAGCCGTCCCGTTCGATGATGTTGATGGTCTGGAGGGCATGGCACCCGTCGAACGCCGCCGCATTGGTGGCGAGGGTGATGATCTTGATCGACTCGGGAATGTTGACCGTCACGAGCGTCGTGCACTTCGAGAAGTCCTCGACGGTGGTGACCTCCGCTCCCTCGTAGGTCGCGGGGATGGTGATCTCCGTGACATAGCCGATCCCTTCCCCTTTGGAGACGGAATATGTCCCGTCCTCACGGCGGTCGAAGGAATAGATCGCCGTCCAGACCGCATGCAGCTCGATGTCGCCCATACGCGTATAGTTATGGACGCTCTTGCCGGTATGGTCCGTATAGCAGTTGGAATTGTCGCCCGAGGGCGTTTCCCCTTCATACCAGCCGCGGAACGCCATCTTGATGTCCGAGGACACGGGCACGGGAAGCTGGAAGGGCGAGCCGTAGACGACGGTCTGCTGCTCGATCTCCTCCGCGCCGTATCTGCCGACGTCGAAGGTCACCGTGTAGCGGTTCCCCGCCCAAGCGGCGAACAGCGTCGTATCCGCGCTGCCTTCGAAGACGGAGCCCTCTCCGAAGGACGTCCCCTCTCCGCCGGCGGCGGAGAACCAGCCGGCAAAGGCATAGCCGCGCCGCGAGGGGCTCGGGAGTTTCATCGGATCGCCGCTCGCCTTGTAGACGGAGCCGACTTCATCCTCCGCGCCCTGCACGTCGAGGGTGATCTCATAGACGGTGACTTTGACGGTCTTCCAGCCGTCCGTGCCCGCGGGAGAGACGGCGATCTCCGTCTCGCCCTTCGCGGTGAAGGTCACGTCATAGGAGTTCGCATTCTCCACCGGAACGGGATCTGCATCGCCCACGCGGACTTCATATTCCGATACGCCGAGAATATAGTCCCAATATACGCGGCCCCCGCGGTATTCCACGTTCTCGAGGCCGCCCGTCCGCAGCACAAGTTCGTCCGAAGCAACGGAATCCTTCGTCCCGTCCGCGCTCAGCGCGCGCACCGTCACTCGGTATTCCGTCTTCCCCTCTTCGAAGTATTCGTCCTTGAAGAGGAACTCCGCTCCCTCCGCGGTATACTGTTTCCCGTTGACCGTCACTTCATATCCCGAAGCGCCCGCTATGCTCTGCCATGCGATCGTATCCGCATCCTTCAGCCATATGCTCCCGGGCGTCGCAAGCCGCTTCTTCTCATAGGAGAAGGTCGCCGCCGCGGGAGAGAGCCAGCCGCGCGCCACGGGCGTCACGCTCAGTTCGAGCTGTCCCGCCGCGTAGCCCTTCAGTGCAACGCTCCT
>CANPZH010000045.1 GCA_947589335.1 uncultured Clostridia bacterium
AAGTAGATCATAATTCTCCCGTGAGCGCCGAGAGCGCCGTTTCGCGGGTGGAGAACAGGCTGAGCTGCTCCGCGCGGAGGTGTTGTTCTCCCGCCGCCAGGAGCCCGCGCACCGCCCGTCCGTCCGTCGCGCCGCAGTATTTTCCGTTTGCCGTGATGAAGTGCCGCGCCCGCTTCAACACGACCCGCATCTTCTGCAGATGTCCGAAGTCGAGCGTGGTATATTTCCTCGCTTCGATGATCTTCTGCGCGCTCCTGCCGCCGATCCCGGGCACGCGGAGCAGAACTTCGAGCGGGGCGCGGTTGACCTCCACGGGGAAGAGCTGCATGTTCCTCAGCGCCCATGCGCACTTCGGGTCGAGGTCGAGTGGGAGGTTTTCCCCTTCGGGCGCGATCTCCTCGGCGGAGAACCCGTAAAAGCGCAGCAGCCAGTCCGCCTGGTAGAGCCTGTGCTCGCGGAGCTGCCCCGCGGGGAGGTCGGGCAGGAGGGAATCGTGCACGACGGGAACGTAGGAGGAGAAATACACCCTCTTCAGCCCCATGGCGCGGTAGAGGTTTTGCGTCAGCCGCAGGATCTGTCCGTCCGGCTCGGGGGAGGCGCCCACGATCATCTGGGTCGTCTGTCCCGCGGGGAGGAAGAACCCCTTGCGCTTCTCCTCCGCGAATACCTTCTTTTCGAACGCGAGACGGCGCATGGGGAGGAGCAGGCTCTCCTTGCTCTTCTGCGGCGCAAGCAGTTTCAGGCTCTGTTCGGAGGGGAGTTCGATGTTGTAGCTCATGCGGTCTGCATATTTTGCCGTCTCGCGGACGAGCTCTCCGTCGGCGTGGGGGATCCCCTTGACGTGGATATATCCGTGGAAGCGGTACCCGTTGCGCAGAAGCCGCACGGTCCGGAGGAGCTTCTCCATCGTATAATCGGGATTCTTTTCGACGGCGGAGGAGAGGAAGAGCCCCTCGATGTAGTTGCGTTTGTAAAAGTCGATCGTGAGCTCGGCGATCTCTTCCGGGGTCGCCGAGGCGCGCGGAACGTCGTTTTCCGCACGGCTCATGCAGTATCTGCAGTGGTAGACGCAGTCGTTGCTCATCAAAATCTTGAGGAGAGAGACGCATCTCCCGTCCGGCGTAAAGGAATGGCAGCACCCCGCGGCATAGCCGTTTCCGATGCCGCCCTCGTTCTTCCGCTTGCTCCCCGAGGAGGAGCAGGAGACGTCGTATTTGGCCGCCTCCGTCAGAATGTTCAGGCGCACTTCGTCGATCATATGTTCATTATAGCGCGGACGGAGAGATTTGTCAAACGTTTGTTTGAATCTTTGGGGAAATTTTTTCCTTGCAATCCGCACGGAAACATGGTATAATATTTTTCACAGAAAATTCACTGGGCTGTGAAACGTTCTTAAAAGTAGGGCGGTATCATAGAGCGAGGAGGCGGAAATGAAAGTTTTGATCGTAGACGACGAGGAGATGATCCGCGCGGTGCTGAGAGAGTATATCGAGTTCGAAGGCGGCGAGGCGGAGGAGGCGCAAGACGGCATGGAGGCGGTGAAGAAGTGCCGCGAGACCGACTACGACGTCATTCTGATGGACGTGATGATGCCCCGTCTCGACGGGTTTTCCGCCGTCAAGGAGATCCGCAAATTCAAGCAGATGCCCGTCATCATGCTCTCCGCGCGCGGGGAGGAATACGACAAACTGTTCGGATTCGAGATCGGTTCGGACGACTATGTGACCAAGCCCTTCTCGCCGAAGGAGGTCATGGCGCGTATCCACGCCGTGATGAAACGCGCGGCGGCTTCCGCAAAGCCCGTGAAAGACGTCTATGAGTTCGAGGGGCTGAAGGTGGACATGGTCGGACGCAACGTCTATGTCGACGGCGAGCGCGCCGAACTGACGCCGAAGGAGTACGAGCTCCTGTTCTATTTCATCGAAAACGAGGGCGTGGCGCTCACGCGGGAGCGGCTTTTGAACCAGGTGTGGGGCTACGACTTTTACGGGGACGACCGCACGGTGGATACCCACGTCAAGATGCTGCGCGGGAACCTGAAGGAATACCGCAAGTTCATCGTCACCCTGCGGGGATTGGGATATAAATTCGAGACCTGACATGAAGAAAAAACGCAGCCGTAAGCCCGGAGGACGGCAGAACGTCCGCCCGCTCGGGCTCAATCTCATCCTTTGGTTCACTTTTCTGCTGTTCGCAGTCCTTCTGATCGCGCTGTTCACGGTCGTGCAAAACTATCAGACGAACCGGCAATACCGCGAGCGAATGGAGGAAAATCTCCGCGAAGCGGGCGGAACGCTCAAGGCGGAACTGGGCAGTTCCGAGGTGCATGCGTCGGACGTCAGCCGTCTCATGCTCTCCGCCGCCAACGAGTACGGGGTCAGCGCCTATCTCTTCTCCGCGGAGGGAGAGCCCGTCTATCCGGACAAGACGGTCGGCGGGGATTACAGCGACATCGTGAGGATGGTGCGGGAGCAGTTCTCCGCGATGGACGAAGAGAACAGAAGACAGAACGCGCAGGCCTTCATCACTTCCCCCGACTCGATGGGTTACGCCACGATCGTCAACGTGTGGGGGAACGAACACTATCTCTATCTCTCGGGATCCTTCGATCTTCTGAACCGCATGATGACCGATCTGCGCTGGTTCTCTTTGATCACGGGGCTGTTCGCGATCGCGCTCTCCTTCGTCGTGAGCGGGTTCGTCTCGATGGTGATCGCAAAGCCCGTCACCGAGCTCACCGAGCGGGCGAAGGAGCTCGCGAGGGGGAACTACGGCGTCGGGTTCAGCGGGGCATATTTCTGTACGGAGGTCAACGAACTCTCCAAGGCGTTCGAGCACGCGCGGGCGGAGATCTCCAAGACGGACGCGATGCAGAAAGAGCTCATTGCGAACGTCTCGCACGATTTCAAGACGCCGCTCACGATGATCAAGGCATATGCCGCGATGATTGGCGAGATCTCGGGCGACGACCCGGAAAAGCGGGCAAAGCATACACAGATCATCATGGACGAGGCAGACCGCCTCGCCGCGCTCGTGGGCGATCTGCTCGATCTCTCCCGTCTGCAGGCGGGGATCGACAATTCGGAGCCGACGGTGTTCAACCTCTCCGAACAGGTCTTCCGCGTCGCTTCACGGTTCGATTATCTCACCGAGACGCAGGGCTATACCCTTGTTTACGACGTCGACGAAGATCTCTATGCCTTTGCGGGCAAGGAGCGGGTGGAACAGGTCCTCTACAACCTGATCGGCAACGCCTTCAACTATACCGGCGCAGACAAGCGGGTGACCGTCCGCCTGAAAAAGAGCGCTTCGGGGGCGCGTTTCGAGGTCATCGACACGGGCAAGGGGATCCCTCCCGAGGAGATCGACACGATCTGGGAACGCTACTACCGCTCCTCGGAGACGCACAAGCGCCCCGTGCAGGGGACGGGGCTGGGGCTCTCCATCGTCAAGAACCTGCTCCTCCGCTATAAAATTCCCTTCGGCGTGCAGTCCGAGGTCGGGAAGGGGAGCTGCTTTTGGGTGGATTTCCCCGCTCCGCCCGAGGACGCACGGGGAACTGCGGCTCCGCCCGAAGGGGGCGGAAAGGGCGAAGATCCGCAAAAACCTTAAAAAACAGACCGGTCTTGCAAAAAAATTGCGGGATCGCTCTTGACAATCCCGAAAGATTTTACTATAATCTTAAATATCTTCGTAAAAACGGATCCCGCTGTGGGGAGCGCGGATCTGAAAAAGTTCTTCGGAAACGGTCCGCTTCGGCGGACTGTTTCCTTTTTTCGCGAATAAGTTTCGCAAATTTCTTTGCTCAAGTTCACGCGATTGCTTGCTCGCTTGCGACTTGCCGCAAGCGGCGCGCCGCGCGCGTCGTAAGCAATCGCCGTGAGGAAACGTGCTCCTGCGCCTTAACCTACGTGGTCCTCTTGTTCGTTCCATCGGACACGAAGCGCGAGGTATCGCGCAACTTGTGTGCGCTGCCGCAGGGGAACCCTGCTCCGCGCAGTGGATTTTGGGAAGCGCATTTTTCTTGCTGTCCCTGAAAGGGAAAGTACCCGAGCGCAGCGAGGGGGAAAGGGTTTTAACAAACTTTCGAAACCCCCTCAGTCGCTCCGCGACAGCTCCCCTAAGAGGGGCGCCAAGGGGGGCCGCGTGCTTTTAATACGTCATTCCGCCTTCTGTTTTACAGGGTCGGTTCGGGGAGGGGCTCCGGGATGGGGCGGACGGGCGGAAAGAGCTTCCGCTGTCTGCGGACCCTGTCCGAGGGCAGGCGGGGGCAGACTGGCTTGCGCTCGGGAGCTTGCTTTTCCTCCTTCCGCTTCGTATCCTCTTCGGGGGATTCCGGAAGGGGAACGGGGCAGTCTTCGCCGGGACAGGATTCCTCCGTAACCGTGGTCTGCTCCGGAGACGGCGTGTCTTCGGGCGTATTGCCGCCGCATGCGGCAAGTCCTGTGAGACAGCCGAGGATGAGAAAGATCGTTGCCGTGATTCGAGAAGTTTTCATACCGAAAGTATGGGGAATTAATTTTACTTTATTCGCTTGCTTTTTTCCCGCGGTTGTGTTATAGTATGCGTAGCTTCTGAGCGGAAAGAGAGATCTGACGGCGAAGGGTGAAAGGTTAGTAAGACCGCGCATGCAGACATGCGCCGTTCTCCTTTTCCCGCGCCGCGGAGAAAGGAGTTTTTTTATGGAAGAAAACAGGATCGCCGTGCTCTCGATCATTCTCGAGAGCAGGGAAGAGGCTCCCGGGCTCAACGCGCTGCTCTCCGAATACGGGGAATATATCGTCGGAAGGATGGGGATACCTTATCGCGAGAAGGGCGTGAACGTGATGAGCGTCGTGATGGACGCGCCGCTCTCCCGCATCAACGCGCTGACGGGTAGGATCGGACAGCTCCGCGGCGTCACCGCAAAGACGCTCATCAGCAAATATTGATTTCATTTGAATGGGGGTTAAAACCATGAAAAAGTTTTTATCGGGAATTTTCGGCACACTGCTTTTTGCTGCGGCGCTCCTCGGCGCGGCGGCATGCGGCGAGGAGCCCTCGGGAGGGGCCAACGCTCCCGATCTTGAGGTCGTCGCACCCGACGGCGCGCCCGCGCTTGCGCTGTGTTATGCGATCGAGGAGGAAGAAAAGCGCACGGACGACGTCTTCGACTTCGAGATCGTGGACGCGGGCAACATCCAGACCTATGTCAATCCGAAGAACCCCGAGGCGGATCTCGCGGTCCTGCCCGTCAACCTTGCGGCGAAACTGCTCGGGACGGGCGCCGTCTATCAGATGCTCGGCACGGTGACGAACGGCAATCTCTACTTCCTGACGGCGGGAGCGGATCTTCCCGCGCTCACCGCCGCAAACCTCAAAGAATCTCTCGTCGGCAAGAAATTGGGCGTCGTACAGCTCGGCAACGTGCCCGGTCTGACGTTGCAGGTCGTTCTGAACAATTACGGGATCCCTTATCAGACGATCGAGAGCTCGCAGGCCGAGGCCGATCCCGAGAAGGTCAATCTCGTCGCCTATCTGCCCCCCGAAAACGATTTCAGCCCCATCAGCGGATGCGACTATTATCTCGCGCCCGAACCCGCCGCAAGCGCAAAGATCAAGGGCACCGCGAACGGCGCAACGCCCTTCCGCATGGCGGGGGATCTGCAGGAGCTCTACGGGGGCGGATATCCGCAGGCGGTCGTCGTCGCGAAGAAGACGGTCATCGAAACGCGTGCGGACGATCTCGAGACCTTCCTCGGCTATCTCGAGGGGAGCGCCGGCTATCTGAAGACGGTCTCCGTCGAGACCGCCCTCAAGCTGCTCGCCGACGTGCGTGTCGCCGATCTCACGCCCTCCTTCAACGCGAATAATCTCACGGCGGAGGTCATCGGGCGCTGTTCGGTCTCCTTTACGGCGAGCAAGGCATGCAAGGAGAAGGTGACCGCATTCCTCGACAAACTGATCCGGGTGAAGGCGGATGCCGCCGCCGCACCCGACGACGCATTTTTCTATCTCGGCTGATCTTGAAAAAGAATTTGCTCTTCTCCGCACTCGCCGTCCTCTTTCTGTGGCTGGTGTGGATCATCGCCTATGCGGCCGTTGGGAACGACTACATCCTCCCTTCGGTCTCGGACGCCTTCGGCGCAATGGGGCGGCTCTTCACGGACGCCGCCTTTTGGCGCGCCTTCGGGAACACCCTCCTGCGCACGCTGTGGGCGTTCCTCTTCTCCCTTGTGCTCGGAGTGGGACTCGCGCTGCTTGCGGGGATCCATCCCTTCGTACGGGCGTTTTTCGCGCCGATCGTCTCCGTTTTGAGGACGGTGCCCACGATGGCGATCATCCTCATGCTGCTGATCTGGACGAATCCGCGCGTCGCGCCCGTCGTCGTGTCACTTTTGGTGCTCTTTCCCTCCTTCTATGCGGCGTCGCTTGCCGCACTCGACGAGGTCGACGCGGAATACGGCGGCCTTGCCCGTGCGTTCGGCGTCGGCATGGGGAGGAAGATCGTCAAGATGTATCTGCCCCTCGGCGCGCCTCAGGTCCTCGGACAGGCCGGGGCGATCTTTTCGATGGGTTTGAAGATCACGATCTCGGGCGAGGTCTTATCGAGCACCTATCATAGTCTCGGCGGGCTCATGCAGGAGGCAAAGATGTTCGTCGAAGTGCCCACGCTCATGGCGCTCACGCTCGTCTCCGTCCTGCTCGGATTCTTGCTCGAGGGGATCTGCGCGCTCGCCGTCCGCGGGATCTTGAGGTGGCGGAAATGAAGCTCGAACACATCACGAAACGATACGGAGAAAAGGTCGCGCTCTCTGAGGTCGGCTTTGAGCTCGAAGAGGGGAAGATCACGTCCGTTCTCGGGGAGAGCGGAGCGGGGAAGACGACCCTTCTGAACATCCTTGCGGGGCTCATTCCGTGCGAGGGAAGCATCGACGGCGCAGACTGTGCAAAACAGAGGCGCAGAGAGGGGGTCTCGTACCTCTTCCAGGACTGCAAACTGCTGCCCAATCTCACGGTCGAGGGCAATCTGAAGTTCGTTCTGCCGGAGAGCGAGTGGGGAAAGATCGGCGGCATGCTCGCGCGCGTGGGGCTCGGGGGCAGGGAGCGATCCCGCCCGCGGGAACTCTCCGGCGGAGAAAAGCAGCGGGTCGCGATCGCGCGGGCCTTTCTCTATCCGCACAGCCTGCTTCTGATGGACGAGCCGTTTGCCTCGCTCGATCTCTCGCTGAAACGGTCGTTGATCCTGCTCGTCGGCGAGCTCTGGGAAGAGCGGGGGAGCACGGTCGTCTTTGTCACGCACGACGTGCGCGAAGCCGCGCTGCTCTCGCACCGTGCGCTCGTTTTGAGAGGGGGGACGGTCAGGCTCGATCTGCCCATTCCCTCGCCCCTTCCGCGCGATTTTTTGGACCCTCCCGCCGAGGAACAGCGCCTG
Source organism: uncultured Clostridia bacterium (assembly GCA_947589335.1). Classification (GTDB taxonomy): domain Bacteria; phylum Bacillota; class Clostridia; order Christensenellales; family Borkfalkiaceae; genus Gallimonas. The sequence continues at coordinate 7,415 of CANPZH010000045.1, forward strand.
ATCGAAGAATTGTTGAAAGAAGCGTAAAACTTTTTTCCGATTTTTTCCGATTATCGCTTGACTTGTCGGCAACAATTTGATATTCTAATAAAGCGTGTTGGCAGTGCCCCGCCCGCACCGGAGAGAGAAGCGCGTCCTTGGTAAGGGTGAGCGAAGCATTCTGCCGATCAGCCCGGTGGGCTGTCGGCGCTGAGCGAACTGAAGCACAAAGCATAGTCGCTTTGTGCATGACCGAGGACAAGGATCGACTTGTCCGAGAGAGGTCGGCAGGCCGACCCCGAGGGAAAACAATTTGATATGCTGGTGTAGCTCAGCAGGTAGAGCGCGTCCTTGGTAAGGACGAGGTCGGCAGTCCGAGTCTGCTCATCAGCTCCAAGCGAAAAGGGAATGCGGAAGGCATTCCCTTTTCGCTTGGAAACCAACAGGCGCTCGGACTGCCGACACAGGGTTCCCACAAAAAGACGAAGTATTTTTGTGGGATAAGGTACAGGGCTCCCGCAAAACATCTCTCCATACGTCATCCCGAACGCAGTGAGGGATCTCGCCCGTCTGCCGCTATCCGTCGATCATCTCTTTGTCGAAGAGATCTTCGATCTTCACATCGAGAACTTTTGCAATGGCGTACAGCTCGATATCGGTGACCGTCCGCGAACGGTCTTCGATGCGCGAGATCGACCCCCTGCAGACATACACCGCATACAGTTCAAGCATATTCGAAAGTTTCTGCTGGCTCATTTTCAGTTTTTTGCGATACTTTGCGACGTTGTCCCCGATCAGATTCATCTTTTCGCCGTCGATGATTCGTGCCATAATTTTTCTCCTTTTTTACATTTTTTGTCTTGACATAGGACAATTAGTATGATATACTAATGCAAAATTAAAATTGTCCTGTCATAGGACAAAAGGAGAGGCACTTATGAAAAAAACGGCGATGCTACTTGCGTGCGGATTGCTTATGGCTTTTTGCGTTTCTTTGACGGCATGCGAACAAGTAGATCCGTCTACTGCAAAAGGGGAAGAAATTGCACAAGACGAATGGGAAAAAGCAGTTGATGATATTTTCAATGGACTTTCGCTCACCGATGAATCTGTGTCGTTTACATTAAAAGGCGAAGAACATTATGAAGATTCGAATACCGTTTGCACAATCAAAGTGAAAGAAAACGTTCTATACTTAGAAGAATTGGACGAATCAGGCGAATATGAGCAATATATCTATGCGAAAAAAACCGACGACGAAGCAAAACAATATTCCTCATCGGATAAGTCAACATGGAAAATTCGCACAAAATTGAGTACAAGCGCTTGCACGGTTTGGGAAAACATTGTCATGTATGCGCCTGAAGTAAAAACGATCCATCGTACTTTCAACAATGAAACATCAATGTATGAAATTTCCATTGAAAATAAATATTTCGATGGACATCTGAACCTTAAAGTTCTCAACAAAAAAATCGCTTATGTCGCGGTGACCTCCGATTATGTGAACGCTACCTATACCTTTACAGATTATGGTAAAACAAGTATTCCGATCTCGGAACCGAAAGTAAAACCGTCAAAGTTGGAAATGGCTTACAACGCAATTGTTGATAAGTACGGGACGACTTTATGTTGCACCATTGGAGCGGATAACTCTTATATTGAGATTGATACTAATCCGCTTGATTTCGATGATTACAGTAGCTCAACTTATATAAAACTTTTGCAAGACCTCCATACAGAACTCGGTTTACCGTCCTATGTTTATCAATCAATGTTAAATACGACTTGGTCTCAAGGAAAACAAACTGCGACCGCGAATGGAATTACTGTGACATGGACATATCACCCGGACAAAGGATTGGAAGCAATGTATATCGAGAGCAACTAAATAGAAATAAACCCCGAGGGCGGGGCGCAGAAATGCGCCCCGCCCTCGGGTTTCCAAATCTGATCAAACAATGCCTTTTAACATGTCGCTCATGTCGTAGAGGCCCGCGGGCTTGCCCAAGAGCCACTGCGCCGCCTTCAGCGCGCCTGCTGCGAACACTCTGCGGCTCCGCGCGGAGTGGGAGAGGGTCACGATCTCATCCTCGCCCGCAAACATCACTTCGTGTTCGCCGACGATCGTCCCTCCGCGCACGGCGTGAATGCCGATTTCGCTCTTTTTCCGTGCACCCACTATGCCGTGTCTTCCGTACACGTTCTCCTTCTCGCCCGCCTTTTTCACGCTCTCCGCGAGCATGAGCGCGGTGCCGGAGGGGGCGTCCTTCTTTTGGTTATGGTGCCGTTCGATGATCTCCACGTCGAAATCCTCCCCGAGCACCCGCGCCGCCTTTTCGGCGAGCATCTGCAGGAGATTGACGCCGAGAGACAGGTTTCCCGTCTTGAAGACGGGGATCTTTTCCGCATATCGTTCGATGAGCTTCAGATCGTCTTCGGAGTACCCCGTCGCCGCGAGCAGGACGGGGATCTTCCTTTTTTCGGCAAATTCCAGCCGTTCGGCGAGCCCCTGCGCCGAAGAGAAGTCGATCATGACGTCGCAGTTTTCCTTCACTTCCGCAAAGGAGGGGTAGACGGGGTAGGGCATCGGTCTCGGGGAGACGTCGACGCCGCAGACGATCCTCTCCCCGCGTTCGGCGGCAAGTTCCGTCACCATCGTTCCCATGCGCCCGCAGGCGCCGCAGAGGATGAGATCCATCATTTGACCTCCAGACCGCAGGCCTTCATCGCCTCGGCGAGCTCATTGCGGTGGCTCTCCTCGAGGACGGTGAGCGGGGAACGGGGCTTTCCCGCGCGGAAGCCGAGCAGGTTCATGCCCTCTTTGACGGGGATCGGGTTGACCTCCGTGAAGCACGCCTTTGCGAGGGGGAGAAGCTCGTCGCCGAGGAGATTCGCCCGTGCAAGATCCCCGTCCGAGACGGCGGAGACGAGCCCGCGGACCTTTCTCGGCGCGAGGTTGGACACGACGGAGATCACGGCGGCGCCGCCTGCCGCAAGGATGGGCAGGTTGAGGGCGTCTTCCCCCGAATAGAGGTCGCACTTCCCGCGGATCAGCCGCGCCGTCTCCATCACCTGCGACATGTTCCCGCTCGCCTCTTTGATCCCTGCGATGTTGGGAATTCGGGCGAGTTCCGCCATCGTGGCGGGGACCCGCAAACACATGTTAGTTTAACAATCAACTAACCGTCTGGGGACCAGCCAGGCGGTTAGCTGGCATATAGCGGGAAAAATATGTCCATGAACGCTATAAACGCGATCAGGAAGATAATGAAGAT
>CANPZH010000046.1 GCA_947589335.1 uncultured Clostridia bacterium
GCTGAAGGGGGACGAGATCCCCATCGCCGCGCAGATCGTCTCCCTTGCCGACGTGTACGACGCGCTGACGAGCGAGCGGGTGTACAAACCGCCCTTCCCGCCCGATACCGCCAAGGAGATGATCCTGACGGGCCAGTGCGGGACGTTCAACCCCCTGCTGCTCGAATGTTTCTCGGATGAGTTCGACAACATCCGCGAGACGCTCGCGCAGAACGCCGCGGGCATGACGACCCGCCGCGAGATCCGCGGCTATGCCGACGCCGCGCTCCATTCGAGGGGCCCGAGCGCTTCGGAACGCACATTGCGGCTGCTCGACTACGAGCGCATGAAATACAACTTCTTCGCCGAACTCACCGAAGAGATCCAATTCGAATACAACGTTTCCGAAAAGATTCTCAAACTATCCCCGAGGGGAGCCGAGAAGTTCGGCGTTGCACAGGAGACGGTCGACCCGGCGAATGAACCGAAGTTCAAAGAACAGCTCGGAGAGAACTGGTTCCGCGCCCTCTCCGGATATCTGGCGAAGATCTCGCCCGAGGCGCCCGATTTCCGCAAAGAATGCGAACTCCGCATCGGCGGCTCGCTCCGCTGGTACGACGTGATCATGCGCGCCACATGGACGGACGATCGGGTGCCCGTGATCGAGAGCGTCATCGGCAAACTGGTCGATGTGCACGATACCCACATTGCCCTCAGCGAACTGCGCGAGAAGTCCATCCGCGATCCGCTGACGGGCCTCATGAACCGCGAGGGCGCGGGGGAAGAGCTCGCGGGAAAATTTGCGAACTTCCCCGCCCACAAGTATGCGGTCGCCGTGTTCGACGTCGACTCCTTCAAGAGCGCGAACGACGAATACGGGCATCTCTTCGGCGATAAAGTGCTGCAGGAAGTCTCCGAACGGCTCATGCACAGCACACGGGTCCACGATCTGTGCGCGCGCATCGGCGGCGACGAATTCCTCATCGTGTTCGAGTACGACGCCGAGATCGGTCCCATCATCGCCCGCGTCTTCAAGGCGCTGTGCGGGAAGGTCGGCGAATTCGACCTCACCGTGAGCATGGGGATCGTCGAGATGACCGAGAAAGGGCAGCAATTTGCGGAGCTTTTCCGCAAGGCGGATGTCGCGCTGTATGCCTCCAAGAACGCAGGGAAGGCGACATACCGATTCTACGATCCTTCTATGGAGAACGAACAATGACCATCCGTGAATGTTATGAAATGATCGGCGGCGACTACGACGGCGTGATCGGAAGATTGCGGAGCGACAGGCTGGTGCAGAAATTCGTCCTGAAATTTCCCGCCGACGGCAGCTATGAGCTGCTCCTCCGCTCCATCGGGGAGGGGAACGCGCAGGAGGCGTTCCGCGCCGCCCACACGATCAAGGGCATGTGCCAGAATCTCGGCTTTACGGCGCTGGAGCGTTCCTCGGCGGCGCTCACCGAAAAGCTGCGGGGAGGGGGGCTCGAGGGCTACGAAGCCTACCTGCCCGCCGTGAAAGTGGATTATACCCGCACGGTGGAGGCGATCGCGATGTATGCGGCGGCTCCGGAGGAGTCCCGTTAAAGACCGTAAAAGGCAGAGAGACGGATCAAGGGCAACGCCCTACGGGGCAGGCTTTGCACAGCGCAAAGGACGCGGTTTTCCGCAGAGGGGAAATATATGGAATATTTTCGGTTAGGCGATATTCTCATCAACAACGGTGCGATCACGCAGGAACAGCTCGACAAGGCGCTCGCCCTGCAGAAGACGAGGCATGAACGTCTCGGCACCATTCTCATCGACGAGGGGATCATCAACGAACAGCGTCTCATCGAGACGCTCGAAGTCCAGCTCGGGATCGATTTTATCGACCTGTCCAAAGTCCGGATTCCCATCGAGCTCGCGTCGCTTGTGCCGCGGAGCATCGCGCGCCGTCACGGCGTCGTGCCCGTACGGCTCGACAGAGACGAACTCACGCTGGCGATGAGCGACCCGCTCAACTTCGTCGCGCTCGAGGAAGTCCGCACCGCGACGCGCAAGCGCATTCTGCCCAAGATCGCGACGACGGTCGCCGTCAACAAGGCGATCGCCACTCTCTACGGCAACGAGGGCGTTGCCCGCGCCATCGAGGAGATGCGCGGCGACACGGGCCCCCGCGAGACCTCCGCGCAGACCCGTCCCCAGACGGAGACGGTCTCCGAGGAAGCCGACCAGCAGTCCGCGCCCACCGTCCGCCTCGTCAACTCCATTCTGGAGCGTGCGGCAGTCGAGCGCGCGAGCGACGTGCACATCGAGCCCCGGTTCGACGAAGTCGTCGTCCGCATGAGGATCGACGGCAAACTCCGCACCGTGCTCACCGTGCCCGATGAACTCAAGCGCACGGTCATCTCCCGTATCAAGATCATGGGCGGGATGGACATCACCGAATCGCGTGTCCCGCAGGACGGCCGCGCCAACGTCCTTGTGAAAGGACACAATATCGATCTTCGTATCTCCACGCTCCCCGCGATGTACGGCGAGAAAGTCGTCATCCGTCTGCTCGACAAGTCGACGCAGCTGCTCGACGCGGCGGCGATCGGTCTCGAGGGGGAGAACCTTGCAAAATACAACCGGCTCCTCAAAGCCGCGCACGGGATGATCCTCATCGTCGGTCCCACGGGCTCGGGCAAGTCGTCTACGATGTACACGATGATCCGCTCGCTCAACACCGACGAAGTCAACCTCGTCACCTTGGAAGACCCGATCGAGTACGACATCGACGGCGTCAACCAGGTCCAGATCAACGAAAAGACGGGCATGACCTTTGCGGGAGGGCTGCGCGCCATCCTCCGTCAGGACCCCGACATCATCGCGATCGGCGAGATCCGCGACAGCGAAACGGCGGAGATCGCGATCCGTTCGGCGATCACGGGCCACCTCGTGCTCTCGACCGTCCACACGGGCGACGCACTCTCCGCGATCGACCGTCTCGTCGACATCAACGTCGCGCCCTATCTCATTGCGGACGCGTTGAACGGCGTCATTTCCCAGCGTCTCGTGCGGTGCATCTGTCCCCATTGCAAGGAGGAGTATGTTCCCTCTCCCGAGACGCTCTCCGCCCTCGGCTGCGACCCTGCGGACAGCAAGATCCGTTTCTACCGCGGCAAGGGCTGCCCGCACTGCTACCATACGGGCTATGCGGGACGGACGGGCGTGTTCGAGATCCTTATTCTCGACAAGGAATTCAAGCGCGCCGTCGCAGAGGGCCGTCATGCGACGGAGCTTGGCGAATACGTGAAACAGGGCAAATTCACGCCCCTCGTCGACGATTGCCGCCGCCTCGTGCTCGCGGGCATCACCTCGGCGGATGAGGCGCTCGGCGTCCTCAACGCGACGGTCAAATAAGCGACATACAAATAAGGAGAGCACCGATTATGCCAATGGAACTCAACAGTCTCATCACGAAGGCGAAGGAGATGCGCGCGTCCGATATCCATCTCATCCGCAACATTCCTCCCCGCATCCGCGTGGACGGCGAATTGCAGGACTTCGGCGCACCTCTCACGGCCTCGGACTGCGAGTACTATGCCCGTCTGATGGCGGGAGCGGAATATGCGAAGATCGAAAAGACGGGCGAGCTCGACCTTGCGATCACCTTCGCGGGGAATATCCGCTGCCGTATCAATCTCTTCCGCCAGCAGGGCTCTGTCTCTTCGGCGATCCGTATCCTCTCCGACAAGATCCCCAATCTCGACGATTTGGGGCTTCCCCCGATGGTGCAGACCCTTCCCGCGCTCAACCGCGGCATCGTGCTCGTCACGGGCGAGACGGGCTCGGGCAAGTCGACGACGCTCGCCGCCATGCTCGACCGTATCAATCACACCCAGAATGCGCACATTATCACGTTGGAAGACCCGATCGAGTACATCTACGAACCCGATAAATGCGCGATCAACCAGCGCGAGATCGGCGCAGACACCGAGAGCTATGCCTCCGGCCTCCGCGCGATCCTGCGTGAAGATCCCGACGTGATCCTCATCGGCGAAATGCGCGACCTTCCCACGATCGAGACGGCGCTCACCGCCGCGGAGACGGGTCACCTCGTCTTTGCGACCCTGCACACCAATTCCGCACCCGACTCGATCGACCGTATCGTCTCGGTCTTCCCCGAGATGAGGCAGAAGCAGATCAGAATGCAGCTGTCGACGACGCTGATGGCGGTCCTCTCGCAGCAGCTCCTCCCGAAGAAGACGGGGGGAAGAGTGGCGGCATGCGAGCTCATGATGGTCACTTCGGCGATCCGCAACCTCATCCGCGAGGGCAAGACGCCGCAGATCGCGAGCTCGATGGCGACGTCGGCGGCGGAGGGTTCCGTCACGATGGACAACTCGCTCATTCAGCTCGTCCGTCAGAGGACGATCTCGGGCGAAGTGGCAAAGGCGGCGGCGCACGATCCCGAATTTGTCAAGAAGAATATCTTTTAAGCACCCCGCCGCGGCGGGACATGCGGAATAGACCGGCCGGCAAAGGGCCGGAAAAGGAGGGCGTATGCAGACATTCAAGTACCGTGCGATCGCGCAGAACGGCACACCCGTCAACGGCGTAATCGAGGCCTACGACGAATTCGAAGCGGTCAACGAGATCCGCAAAACGTACAGCGTCGTCGAATACATCAAACCCGTCCGCAAAGAGCGGCGGATCAATATCGACGTCAACGAGCCGCTCTGGGTCAGCAACAAGACGCTTGCGCTCACCGCAAACCAATTTTTCATCATGCTCAAAGCGGGGCTTTCGATGACGCGTACGATCGAGCTCATCGCCGACCAGTGCACCGATAAGCTCATGCGGAGGTACCTCCGTGCGAGCGCGGCGGACGTGGCGGCGGGCTATTCGCTCGCGGCAAGCCTCGAAAAGAACGGGAAAAAGATCCCCGCGGTCTTCATCGAAACGATCCGCGCGGGCGAGGAATCGGGTACCCTCGAGCAGTCCTTTCAGAGCCTCGAAGAGTACTACACCCGCGCCCACAAGACGAGAAAGAAAGTCAAGTCCGCGCTCACCTATCCCATCATCGTCCTGTTGCTCGCGGTCGTCGTGATCGGCGTGGTGATGGTCGTCCTCGTTCCCCGCATGACGGAGACGCTGCAGTCCTTCGGGACAGAACTTCCCCTCATCACGCGCATTCTCATCGCCATTTCCGACTTTTTCAAGAACTGGTGGTGGCTGCTCCTCATCATCATCGCGGTGATCGCGCTCGGGATCTACTTTTTCGGCAAGACGGAGCGGGGCAAAATGGCGTATTCCAAACTGCGCATGAAGATGCCCGTTCTCGGAAAGATCAGCCGTTTCAACGCGGCGGCGCAGGTCGCGAACACGTTGGCAACGCTGCTTGCGGCAGGTTTGCCCGTCACGCGCGCGCTCGATATTGTCAGCCGCGTCGTCGATATGCGCTGCGTGGGCAAGGAGCTCAACGAAGCGATCGTCAAACTCGAAGGGGGCATGTCCCTCGGCGAGGCGCTCAAAGATTCGAAGTGGCTCCCCGAAATGCTGATCGAGATGATCACGGTGGGCGAATCCTCGGGTATGTTGGAGGAGACGCTCCGCACGATCGGCATGTACTATAACGACGAAGCGACGTCCGCGTCCGACGCGGCGCTCGGGCTTATGGAGCCCATCATCACGATCGTACTCGGCGTCGTGGTCGGGTTCATCGTCATCGCGATCTATATCCCGATGTTCTCGATGTCCTCCGGCGCCGGCGGATTATAAGCCGCACTCCCACACGTCACCCGAAGTACGCCCACGCGTCACCCGAGCGCTCCCTACGTCACCCGAGCGAAGTCGAAGGGGACGTAGGAACGACATAAGGTCCATGTTTCGACAAGCTCAACATGACGTAATTAGGATATTCCTACGTCACCCTAAGTACGCCCACACGTCACCCTAAACGAAGTCGAAGGGGACGTAGGAACGACATAAGGTCCATGTTTCGACAAGCTCAACATGACGTAATTAGGATATTCCTACGTCACCCTAAGTACGCCCACACGTCACCCTGAGCGAAGTCGAAGGGGACGTAGGCAGCAATACAGTCTTGCGAAAGAGAGAAAATGCCATGTGTGTATATATGTTGACCAGCGAGTCGAACGGTATTCTTTACATTGGTGTTACGAATGATCTTGAGCGCAGGATGTATGAGCATAGGAGCGGGCTATACGAAGGCTATACGAAGCGGCATGGCTTAAAAAAGCTCGTATATTACGAAGAATACAGTAGCACGGAAGACGCGATTCAGCGGGAGAAGCAATTAAAGGGTTGGCGGCGAGCCAAGAAGAATGCTTTAATTGAGAAATTGAACCCCGCCTGGGAAGAGCTCATGCCGTATCAATAAGGTCCATGTTTCGACTACGCTACTTCGCACTGCGTGCTCGTGCCGCGCTTAGAGAATCAGAACCTCGCGCGGGACAACATGACGTGATTGGAACATTCCTACGTCACCCGAGCGCTCCCTACGTCACCCTGAGCGAAGTCGAAGGGGACGTGGGAACCAAAACGTAAATCCAACACAAAGAGAAGAACAAGGAGGTTCTGAAAAAAACCGACAACTTAGGTTTCAGCGTTGTATCATCCCTGCAACGGTGAAATAAATAAAAAATCTTTCATGAAAGGAGAAAAAGACAATGTTGAAAAGAAGCAAAAAAGGCTTCACCCTTGCCGAACTGTTGATCGTTGTTGCGATCATCGCTGTCCTCGTCGCTATTGCAGTGCCGCTGTTTGTGAGCGGGCTTAATAAAGCAAAAGAAGGCGTTTATGATGCTAACGCACGTGCTTTGAAAGGCGCAGCCGTCGTCAAGATTTTGTCTGACGATAGCGCAGATGTTGAGAAAATGTTTGCATCGGGCAATAAAGTTTATGCAACCGCAATAGTTAGTCATGAAAATGGTGACATCGATGAAATTACCATCACTTGGGGAGATGCGACAAAATGTGCAACTGTTTCCGCCAAGCTTACGAAAAGCTATGCTGATTGGACTGGTGCGGAAAAGGGTGCTGCGGACGAAATGACCGTCGAAATCACGCAGACTGATCTCAATAGCGGAAAGATTGAAGAAGGAAAAGGAAGCTAACCGCTTAGTCTAAAACGAATTTTTGATCTCCGGGCGTCGGAATGGGATGTAGGGATGCGGCGCAAACGGAGAAAACAACACGGAAGGGGACGAAAGTCCCCCGATGTTATGAGGGTCAGCGCCCCCGCTGCTTTCATACCATCGGTATTATAAGGGCCATGTTTCGACTGCGCTACTTCGCACTGCGTGCTCGTGCCGCGCTTAGAGAATCAGAACTTCGCGCGGGGCACCATGACGTGATTGGAACATTCACACGTCACCCTGAGCGAAGTCGAAGGGGACGTGGGCAACATGACGTGTTTGGAATACAACATCAAGAATCACGTTTGACCCTTGGAGGTATCCATGTCAATTGATTTGCCTCTTGCGGCGGATATCTACCTCGCGGTCCTGCTCTTCCTCTTCGGCGCGTGCATGGGCAGTTTCGTCACCTGTGCCGCCGACCGATATGTCGCCAAAGAGAGCGTGCTCCGCGGCAGGAGCAAGTGTCCCGTCTGCGGGCATACCCTTTCCGCGCTCGAGCTTGTGCCGATCTTCAGCTGGCTCTTTCTTAGGGGCAGGTGCCGGAAATGCGGCGCGCCCATCCCCGTGCGGTGTTTCTTCACCGAGCTGTTGGGCGGACTGGCGTTTGCCGCCATCTACCTGCGCTACGGGTTCGGGTTCATCACCCTCGAATACATGGCGATCTTCTGCGCCCTGCTCGCGATCGCGCTCATCGACTACGACACGATGGAGATCCCCGACGGGCTCACCGTCTTCATCTTTGCGGTGTTCGTCCTCTTCCTCTATCCGCACAGCGGGAGCGTCGGCGCGATGACGGAGCGCGCAAAGAGCGGGCTCTTCGGTGCGCTTGCCTATGGCGGAGGACTGCTCGTCCTCTCCCTCGTGATGGATCTTCTGCTCGGCAAGGAGACGCTCGGGGGCGGCGACGTCAAGCTGTTTGCGGCGCTCGGGCTGTGCACCGGGCTTGCGGGAGGGCTCCTTTTAGTGCTCGTCTCGTGTGTGGGAGGACTTCTTGTGGCGCTGTCCGTCAGGAAGGGCAAAAAGAAGGAATTCCCGTTCGGTCCCGCCATTTCGGCGGCGGCGGTCTTCGTCCTGCTGATCGGGGAAGACTTTGTAAACTGGTATCTGTCTCTGATTTCATAAATACAAGGAGAACGTTCATGAAGCATTGCATCGGTTTCGACATTGGGAATCATGCGGTACACGTTGCGGTCCGCAAGGGCGATTCCATCGTGCGCGGGCTCACTGCGCGTCTTACGCAGGATCTCGTGAAAAACGGCGCGATCACCTCGTACGAAGTGATGACGGACTATCTGAAGGACCTTCGGCGCAAGGAGAATCTGAGCGTCCGCAACGCCGCTCTCGTTCTGCCTTCGGCGCACTGTTATTGCCGCCGCTTCTTCGTTGCGGCAAACACGCGCGATCAGCTCATGTTCAACCTGCCCTACGGGTTCAAGGACTTCATCACCGACGACAAGAGCCATTATTTCTTCGACTGTGCGGTGCTCAATGCCGTTCACTACGGCGACGGGCGTCCGCCCGAATTCGACGTTCTCGCCGCGGCAGTGCGCAAGGAAGTCGTCGAAGACTACATCGCGGTCTTCCGCAAGGCGGGCTTCAAACTCAAGACGATCATTCCCGAGGAATTCGCCTATGTCAACCTGCTCCGCAGGGTGGGGGGAGACGCGCATCATCACGGCATTCTCGACATCGGGCACAACGCGGTGAAGCTCTTCCTCTTCAACGGCGATCTCTTCGACAGCGTGCGCGTGATCGACTACGGCTGCAACGCTCTCGACGAAGTGATCTCCGAGAATTTCGGCGTCGATACGTTCATGGCGGGCACCTACCGCGAGAACGACTTCAACGGTGCAAACAGCTTGGAGGGCTGCCGCGCGATCTACGGCTCCATGGCGCTCGAAGTGCTCAAGGCTATCAACTTCTACCGCTTCAACGGCGGCGGAACGCTGCAGCACCTGCATTGCTGCGGCGGCGGCTCGCACAACAGCGCACTCATGCAGACCCTTCGTTCCACACTCCCCATTCCGCTCTCCGATATGAACGAGCTGTTCGGGGCGAACAAATCCAAGAGCGCGATCGATTTCCAGCTCATCGCATCTGCGGCGGGCGCTGCGTTGCAATAAGGAGGCAAATATGAATTCCGGTAAGAAGCAGAACAAAGCGGATGGCGAAGTGATGTATTACGACGTCGCCGCCGGCGTTTCCCGCAAGGGCAAGGCGAAGTCGCTCGCTTCGAAGTACTCCACGAAGGAGACAGTCAACCTCTGCATCCGTGAGCGGAAGGGGCTTTCCTACGAGCTCTTCTTCCTCATCTTGGCGGGGATCCTCCTCTTCCTCGTGCTCATCGAGTTCCTCGGCGTGTACCGTCCCTACCTGAATTTAGAGGCTGCCGAAAAGGAGCTCGCGAACCAGAAGGCGGAAGTCCAGGAGATCAAAGATTCCATCAAAGATATGGACCAGGTCCGCGAAGACTACCGCAAGTACAACTATGAGAACTTCCCCCGCGAGCGCATCGACAGAGAGGAGGTGTTCAACCTCATCGAAGATACGGTGTTCGACCGCGGTCTCATCACGAACTTTACGCTCGCAGAGAACACACTGACGTTGCAGATCAGCGGCACTTCGCTCGAAGACCTTCTCGTCATCCCCGCGGAGATCGAGGAGAATGAGCTCGTGGAGAGCTACGATATGCCGAATACGCAGGTCAAATACGACGAAGAGACGGGGAAGGCGTCGTTCAGCATTACGATCCACTTCAAGGACGCAGAGTAAGGAGGGGAAGAAATGGCTAATAAGTATCTGAAACGTCGGTTTACATTGCGGGAGACCATTTTGCTCGGCGTTCTGCTCGTCGTGCTCCTGCTCGGGCTCTATTTCGGGCTGGTGTTCTATCCCATCCAGAGCCGCACGGCGGACGTCGACGCACAGCTCGAAGTCGTCGCACAGCAAAAGGATGACGCGATGGACGATAAGAGGGAATATGACCGCATGAAGGCGGAACTCGCGCGCATCGAAGAGAGCGGCGATACGACGGTCATGCCCAAGCACAGCGGGGCGCATTACCTCGAACTGCTCGATAAGATCAACCAGATCCTCGAGGGGATCGACCACCCCGTCCCCAACAACATCAGCGAACCGAGAGAGGGCATCGTGACGCGTACGATCTCGCTGACGTTCACCGTCACGGAGGCCAACAAGGGCTCGTCGCCGACGGTCTACGATAAGGTGCACTCCGTCCTCACCGAACTCATCACGACGGGCTATCGCTGCTCGATGCAGCGGCTCACGTTGCAGCCCGGCGACGCCGGCGTGCAGGGCAGCACGTCCGTTACCGTGTCGGTCGTGATCGAATTCTTCGAACTCGCCGAATGACGTTAAAACCGCTTTGATATGCAAACCCGCCGTCCGAACTTCTTCGGACGGCGGGTTTTATGATTCACGAAATTCTTTGCTCACTTCACAAAACGCGCCGCATGCGGCGCGTTTTGCTCGCTCGAAAAGAATTTCCGT
>CANPZH010000047.1 GCA_947589335.1 uncultured Clostridia bacterium
GGCGACGTGATGGCATTCTATTGCGGCGGCGACTGCGCTCCCCTCGGCAGACTCAACTACGCTTACCGAATGGCTTACTGAAAAGGAGGCGCCGATTTTGAAAAAACTGATGTCAATTTTACTTTCGATGCTGATGATGACGGCGATGTTTGCCGCATGCGGCGAGACGCCGGATCCCGATCCCGGTCCCGTCGATCCCGGCCCCGTCGGTCCCGGTCCCGATCAGCCCGGGGACGACGATCCCGTGCCTCCCGCGGAGTACGTCTACGGAGACGAACACGCGGACGAGTACGACGGGAGCTACACCGAGAGCCTGCTTGCCCTCGGAGAGCAGGACTTCACGCGGAGCCAGCTCTCGGGCACGGACGCGCTCGGCAGGGAGAAGAAGACGGACAGCGGCGACCGTGACGGCAGATACGTCGGCATCTTCTACTTCATGTGGCTGAACGAGGGCAACCGCCCGTACGACATCTCCAAGATGCTCGAAGAGTACGGGGAGTTCAACCTTGAGGGGAGCCCGCTCTGGGCGCTCCCGGGCAGTCCCGCGTACGACGAGAGCATCTCCCCGCTGTATGCCTTCCACTACTTCGAGGAGCCGCTCTACGGCTACTATGCCTCGACGGACAAATGGGTCATCATGCGGCATTTGGAGCTGCTTTCGCAGGCAGGGGTCGACTTTTTGTATCTCGACTTCACGAATGCGAACTCGGGCAATCCCGAAGCTCAGCCGAACAACATCTATCCCGAAGCGACGTTTGCGCTGATGGACAGCATTCTCGAGCTCCAGGCAAAGGGGATCGAGGCGCCGAAGATCGTTCCGATGGTCTGCAATCCCGATACGGGGAGCGACCAACGGCGCGGGAACGTCGTCGAATGGGTATATGCCAACTATTACGCGAAGGATAACTTCAAATACCGCAGCTGTTGGTTCACGGCGGACGAGGAGCACAACCCCGGCGGGAAGCCGCTTCTCATTACCTACACGATAGACCGCAACCTGTTCAAGAACAAGGCCGCCTACGACGCGTTCTGGTTCCGCAAGGTCGTATGGCCCACGCAGGTCCGCCCGGACAGCTATAAAGACGGATTCCCTTGGATGGATTACTCCCTCCCGCAGGCGGATTACGACGGCGTGATGAACGTCTCCGTCGCACAGCACATCGACGGTCACTGGTCGTCTACCGCCTATCTTGCGGAGCACCGCGAGGAGTACAACTACACCTATCGCGGCAGAGGGGCGATCGGGACGAAGAGATACGCCTACGAGACGGACGAGATCGAAGACGCCAACCTCGGACTCAACTTCTCGGAGCAGTGGGAGAACGTGATCGCGACCCGCGGAACGGACAAAGAGCCGTGGATGGTCTCGGTGACGGGTTGGAACGAATGGATCGCACAGAAGTACAACTTCGAAAAAGTGGCGACGTTCGTCGATACCTTCAGCATTGCCTTCTCCCGCGACGCGGAGATGATGCGCGATTCCGTCGGCTATGCCGATACCTACTACATGTTGCTCGCGACGAACGCCGCCCGCTACAAGCAGAAAGACGTCGTGAAGAATTCCGCGACGGCGATGTGGCAGAAGCAGACGATCGCCCTCGGGACGCTCTCCTCTTGGGAGGGTGTGAAGGCGAAGTATGTCGACTTCAAGGGCGACGCGATGGCGCGGAACAAGGCGAGCGTCGGCAGCGTTTACACCTATACCGACGATTCCGCCCGCAACGACATCGAGTATGTGAAGATCGCGAACGACGAGGAGAATCTCTACGTTCTCGTCACGACGAAGGAGAACATCACGCCCTACGAAAGCGGCGACGAAGGTTGGATGAATCTGTATCTTTCGACGGGCGCAAGGAACGGTTGGGAGAACTACAACTTCGTCATCAACCGTCATCCGAACGGCGGGAAGACGTCGATCGAGGCGCTCTCGACGGACGAAAACGGCAAGATCGTTGCGACGGCTTCGGGCTTCGAGGCGGAGTACTTCACCGAGAACAACCAGATCGCCTATAAGATCCCGCTCAAAGCGATCGGCGTTACGAGCAAGGGCGAGATCGGGCTCAAGGCATGCGACAACATCTTTGCGAACAAGAAGACGGAGAAGAACGACGGCGTGGGCGTTTATGAATTCGGCGACGTGATGGCATTCTATTGCGGCGGCGACTGCGCTCCCCTCGGCAGACTCAACTACGCTTACCGAATGGCTTATTAAAGCCCATTCTTTCCTCCCCCTATACCTCCCGATCGCCCCGTTTTTCGAAGGTTGAAGGGCGTGGGCGAGAGGGACGGTAGGGGAGAGAACACAAGAGGAATAAATTCCGCAAATCTCAGAAGGCGGCATTTATAAAATTTTAGGAGGAATGATTATGCAAGTTACAAAGAAACTGAAACTGACGCTTGCAACCGCGCTCGCGGCATGCTGTTTCGGCACCGCAGTCGCCGGGATCGCAACGGTTTCGAACACAGCTCTTGCGGCTGACGCAACGACCAGCTGGAACTTCGTCGGTGGCGGCGGCAAGGTTAATGCGCTGATCGGCGCTTCTTCCGGTGTGAACGGCGTGTACTATGGCAGCACCGTTGACATTCTGCAGCAGCCCGGGAGAACCGCTTATTTCAGCGTTTACTACAACGGTGACCTTGACGGGTGGAACGCACTGACGCTGCAAAACGGAAACCCGGGAAAGATGACCGCTTGGAATTGGACAATGCCGGGGGAGGCTACTTACAAGGATTATCCTTGGCATTCGTACATTTTCCAGGACGGCACAGGACAAATCTATGAGTCCGCGCGCAAATACGAAGACGGACATTCCGTCCAAGGGGCGAACTATCAGAAGATCGGCGCGAACTTCGAACTTCATATCGGTACCGGCGCAGACGGAGACGTCTCCTACATCAAGGAAGTCGGCAAGAAAAATTATATGACCTGGCAGAATGAGCAGGACCTTACCGTTCTTGATTCTGTCACCACGGCCAGCTTCCCGGACGGCTGCTATCTGCTCGTGAGCGCAACGCTTAAGAACGATACGAGCGTTCGTCCTTCCGCAGTCAGCGACGTCGGACAGATCTACGGCTCCGGTTACACGTTCTCTTCGAGCGATGTCTTTAACTGGGAGAAGGATAAGTTCACGAAGGACGCCGTCATGAAGCTCAATGCCGCAACCGCAGACGGCTTTGCAGAGGGCTACAAGCTCGAAGTCGGCGTCAACGGGCATGCGCTCACCGCAGACCAGTACACGGTCAGCGTGCAGGAGCAGGTCGCGACCGTCACCGTGAAGAAGGAGACCTTGAACGGCCTCAATGTGAGTTGGTACGACACCAACACCTTCATCTCCTGCCGCGTGCTCACGAAGGACAGCAAACCCTACGGCGGCGCGGTCATGCCCTGCAAAATGCAGTTTGAAGATCCCCCTGTCCTCAATACCCCTGCGGATGTTGTTTTGACGGAGAAGAAGCCGATCGAGATGAAGTTCACCTACACCGGTGAAACGGATCTCACGGCAGATGGCGTGTTCACAGTCGCTTCCTCGCTCAACAATAAGCTGCTCGAAGCAGAAAATCTTGAGCCGGGAAAGGATTTCACCCTTAAAAAGGGCGAGAACGGGCAGTACACCGTCACGATCACGCAGGCATTTGTCGACGAAGCTTTTGCAACTCATCAGACGCGCGCATTCTCTATCCGGTTTGGCCGTCATCAGTTGAACAGCATCTATTATCTCGATGTCGACACTGCGGAGAAAGGTGTCAGAATCCACGAGGGCACGGACTACGTCGCAGGTTCCCTTGTGCAGGATGACTTCTACACCTCCGCAAACATCATGAAGTTCGCAGAGGCAAGCCTCTCCTCGAGAATTTTCTACGAAAAGCCCGTTCCCGCAGATCAGCCCATCACCGTCGAGTACGGATATATCGATCCTACCGTCGAGTGGGTGATGATCTCCTTCATGAACACGAACAAGATCTCCGAGTACTTCTCGAATGAGATCACCACGGCGCAGGGCAACAAGCTCTCCCAGATCTTCTTCGGCGGCGACAGACACGACTTCCAGAAGTTCGACGGCTGGGCAAGCGACGGCTCCCCGACGAACGTCACCTTCGATATTGCAACGAAGATGAAGAACAACTTCGTCACCGTCGTGCTCGGCGAAAAGGCGGAAGACAGCTACATGGAGATCAACGGCGAGAAGCTTTCCAACAAACTCTCCGTCAAGCAGTCCGACTTCCCGGACGGCGTCTACGTCGGTCTCTTCTACAACAACCAGAAGGGCAGCCACTATGAGACGGTCAACACCCACCTCAACCCCGTCACGATCACCGCTCCCCAGGCAGACAACGCGTATGCGATGGACCTCGGCGCGGCGACGGACTTCGAGGTCACCCTCGCGACAGCGAGCACGAGCGGCAAACTCACGATCACCGATGACCGCGGCACGACCCTTCCCGCTTCCGATTACTCCTACGACAGCGCGAGCGGCAAGCTCACGATCAAGGCGAACTACTTCACGAACAGGCTCTTTGTGAAGCAGGGCGAGATCAGAATTTGGGATACCGAGAAGAAGACGGGTACCGCCTTCAAGATGGCGTTCTCGAACGTCAACCTTCAGCCCTCGAAAGTGGCGTTCACCACTCCCGGCTCGGGCGACGTGACCTTCGACCTCGGCATCAGCGGCTCCGTCACCGGTATCACCACGAGCGACGAACCCATCGCAGATTCCGCTTACACCGTAAACGGCGGCTCCGTCACGATCAAGGCGGCGGCGATCACCGTGTCGAGCGGCATTCAGGAATTCATCGTCCAGAGCGCGGGCAAGCTCTATCCTTGCTATGTCGACGTCCAGAACTGGGCAGACGGCATCTACAAGACGGGCAACGGCACCGTTGCGAAGGCGGGCGACGGCTACAAAGTCACCGGCGCGGCGACCTACGAACTCGAGAAGATCATCGACTTCACGGCAGGTTACTCCATCGGCATCAGCTTCGATAAGATCGGCGCATACTACGAGAACGGCCTCGTCGTCTCCAAGGGCGGCAAGTACACCGGCGTACAGCTCAAGTTCTACGATCCTTACACCGCGTACACCCTCCTCGTCGGTCTCTATGCGAACTACAGCGACGACAACATCTCCACCGCGAACGGTGCGCTGTACATCGACTACCGCATCTCCAACGCGCAGGGCGGCGTCGTGGCGACCGGCAGACAGGCTTCCCTCCAGGCAAGCAAAGATCATCCTTCCGCAACCGGATTGCAGGCGCTTCAGCTCAAGGAGAACAACGGCGGCTTGCAGATCACTGCGGCAGGCAGAGATTTCAACCTCACCCAGGATAACCTGAAGGGCTTCAACCTGGCGGCTTGCATCCTCACCGTCTCCGCGGCGAACGCGACCGACGACTCCGTCGTCACCGTCACGATCCTCGACGGCACGGTCGACGTCTACGACAAGCTCAGCGGCGGCAATACCCCCGGTGAGAATCCCGGCGGCAATACCCCCGGCGAGAATCCCGGCGGCAATACCCCCGGCGAGAACCCCGGCGACGATGAACCCACCGAGCAGAAGAAGGGCTGCGGCAGCGTGATCGGCAGCGGCATCGGCGTAGCGCTTGCAGTGCTCACCGCGGCGGCAGCGCTCGTAGTCGTCCTTCGCAAGAAGTCTACAAAATAACCCCCCCACGGCGTGAATAACGCCGGTTCAGCAAGAAGTCGCCTCTTACTTCGAATCTTCCCTGTAAGAGGCGATATTCTTCATTCGGAGGAATTTTCCATGAAAAAATTATTCGCGATCCTCTGCAGCATGCTCTTCCTCTTCGGCGCGGCAGCCTGCGGCACCCAAACCCCGCCCGACGTCGGCGGAGAACAGCCCGGGACGGAACAGCCCGGCGGCGAAAAGGATCCCGGAAAGGATCCCGACGGCGACAAGCAGCCTCCCGAAGAGACGCCCGAAGACCCGCCCGCGATCGCCGAGACGCCCCAGCTCATCCGCGACAACAAGATGACGCAGGGCTTCAACCTCAGCAAACAGCACGACGGCGAACCCGGTTATATCGGCGAGCTCGTCTTCGACGATTCGCAGAAGGGCAAGCTCCACTATTGGGACCTCTGCCAGTGGAACAGCGGCTACTATCACAAGGTAGACGGCAAGTTCCCCGACGATTACAACATGCTCTACGCCGAAAAGACGGTGGAAAACGGCACCTATACCTGGCAGGACAGGGCGGGCTCGAAGACCTTCTCCGTCAACCCCGAGAGCGGCGTCTTCTACCTCGGGATCAACGGCTCGAAGGAATACTACGAACGCCGTCCCCTCAACGAGGGATTCATGACCTACGTCATCAATTTCACCCTCGACGACGAAAAGGAACTGCACGTCTCGAAGATGAAGACCCTCTTCTGCGAGTTCGAGTATACCCTCGAAAAGTTCGAGAGGGCCGACTACGCCGACGATCAGGCGCAGTTCGTCATCTACTTCATCCTCCGCAACCGCAACAAGGACAGCAAAGACTACATGCAGTACCTTTGGTTCGGGCTCTATCCCTACGACAACCGCTTTACCTTCGCCCCCGACCATCAGGCGTTCGATACGAACACGACGAGCGGCTTCATCTACGGCATCGGCGCGGAGAAGTATCTCCTCGCAAAACCCGAAGTCGGCGTTCAGACCTACTTCATGTTCGACCTCGCACCCTACGCACGGGACGCGCTCGCCGTCGCACAGTCGCACGGCGCCTTCAAGAATACCTCCTTCGAGGAGATCGAGATCGAGGGCGGCAACATCGGCTGGGAGGTCGGCGGCGCTTACGACGTCGGTATGACCGTCTCGATGTTCAATCTTTTTGCGGAATACAACGACGGGACCGCAACAGCTTGACTCCTTCGGCATTTTCTGATAAAATCAAGCCGTACGGAGTTGATATGAATTATGCTTGACAGACATCTCATTGCAAAGACGCGCCCCAAAGCGCACAAAAAGAACATTTTTTACTGGGAAGACTACAGGGTGACCGTACTTCAGCCCCGTCTCTTCCGGATCGAACAGAACGCAGAGCGGAAATTCCGCGACGAGGCGACGCAGACCGTCTGGTTCCGCGATATGCCTCCGCAGAAGGTCCGCTTCGAACAGAAACGCAGCAGCGCCGTGATCGAAACGGAGTGCTGCAAGCTCATCCTCCGCCCCGTCCGCGCCGATTGCAGGATCGTGATCGGCGGCAAGGAGCGGAAGATCGACAACCGCGGGAATCTCCTCGGCACTTATCGCACGCTCGACGGCTTCGACGGCGACTACAACCACGACGCGCACGAGAAGACCGAGCTCGGCACGGGCGTCTGCTCCACGACGGGAGTCGCCCTCTTCGACGACGCCGCTTCCCTCACCCTCGGCGAGGACGGCGAAGTCAAGCGCGAACGCGGGTTCGGCACGGACGAATACGTCTTCGCCTACGGGCAGGACTTCCGCGCCGCGGTCAAGGCGCTCTATCTCATCACGGGGGAAGTCCCCATGATCCCGCGCTATGCGCTCGGGAACTGGTGGAGCCGCTATCACGCCTACACCGCAGAGGAGTATCTCACCCTGCTCGACCGCTTCGGCCGCGAACGGATCCCGCTCGCCGTCGCCACCGTCGACATGGACTGGCACTACTCCCGCTTCCTCGAGCAGGAGCTCGGCGTTCCCGAGACGGGGTCGTTCACGGGAGTCGTCGGCGGCGAGATGCTCGGCTGGACGGGCTACACCTGGAACAAAAACCTCTTCCCCGACTATCGGGCATTCCTCCGCGATGTCAACGGAAGAGGGCTCAAGGTGACGCTCAATCTCCATCCCGCGAGCGGCGTCCGCTATTGGGAGGAGGCCTATCCCGCAATGTGCGCCGCCCTCGGGCGGAAGGCCGACGGGACGCCTGTCTCCTTCGACATTGCCGATCCCGCCTTCCTCAACGCCTATTTCAAGGTGCTCCACAAGCCCTATGAACGGGACGGCGTCGAGTTCTGGTGGATCGACTGGCAGCAAGGCACGCAGTCCGAGCTCGAGGGGCTCGACCCGCTCTGGTCGCTCAACCACTATCACTATCTCGATTCCGCCCTCAACCACGAGCGCCCGCTGATCCTCTCCCGCTACGGAGGGATCGGCTCGCACCGCTATCCCATCGGGTTCTCGGGGGATACCTATGCGACGTGGAAGACGCTCGAATTTCTGCCTTACTTCACCGCGACGGCGAGCAACATCGGCTACACCTGGTGGAGCCACGACATCGGCGGACACGTCTGGGGAGAGATGAGCGGGGAACTGTATGCCCGCTTTGTCCAGCTCGGCGTGTTCAGTCCCATCAACCGCCTGCACTGCTGCGACTTCGAGGTCATGACCAAGGAGCCGTGGGCATACGGCAACGGCACGGGGCTGATCGCCGCGGAATATCTCCGCTTCCGCCACCGTCTCATTCCCTATCTGTACACCTGCGCATATCGTACCCACAAAGAGGGGCTTGCGCTCGTGGAGCCGGTCTATTACCGCTACGGCGGCTTGAAGCGGGCATATCAGTACCGCCGGAATTTCTTCTTCGGGAGCGAGCTCTTCGTCGCCCCGGTGACCGACCGCCGCGAAAAAGACGGCTTTGCGCGGATCCCGCTCTGGTTCCCCGAGGGGCACTGGACGGACATCTTCACGGAGGACGAGTACGACATCCCCGCGGGCGGTGCAGACAGGGTGCTGCTCCGCGAGCTCGACGACTTCCCCGTCTTTGCGGGGAGGGGCGCGATCCTGCCCCTCTCGGACGACGAGGGCGTCGGCAATCCCTCCCGCCTCTGCGTGTGGGCATATGCGGGCGACGGCAGCTTCACGATGTACGAAGACGGCGCGGCGGGAGAATTTTTCACCCGCTTTACCGCGAGCGAGGAGGGGAACGTGCAGATCTTTACGATCTCCTCGGAAGGGGAGGGGAGCGTCATCCCCGCAGACCGCACGGTCGAAGTGCACTTCCGCAACATCCGGAGCGGGGAGGCCGTTCTCTTCGTGAACGGAGAGCGGCAGGCCTTTGAACGGGTCCGCGGCGGCTGCGTGATCGTGAAATTCCCCTTCAGGGCGGGCGCCGGATACCGGATCGAGCTGACGCGACGGGACGGCAGCGAACTCAAAGAGCTTCTGCGCCGCGCGAGGGAGGTCCTCACCCGTGCGGAGGGGAACAACCGCGTGAAGGTCGAAACGTGGATCACGCTGAACAGCGCCGAGAACGTGGAGCAGTACTGCGAGATCATCGACAGGTCCGCTCTCCCCGAATGCTGCAAGCTGCGTCTGAAGGAGACCCTTCGTTAGACAGCGATCGAAGCTCCACAAAAACTTATTTAGACAAACTTCGGAATAATGCAAAAAGAGCCGCCCGCGGGGATCCCGCGGGCGGCTTTCGCATGAACTTTGGGCGATATCAGCGGACGATGAGGCTCTTTCCCGTCATTTCCGGAGGGACCGGGAGCCCCATGATCTCGAGCAGGGTGGGGGCAAGGTCTGCGAGGATGCCGTCTTTGCGGAGGCGTACGCCGCGAAACTTTTCCGAGACGAGCACGACGGGAACGGGGTTCGTGGTGTGCGCCGTGAAGGGGGATCCGTCGGAATCGAGCATCTTGTCCGCATTGCCGTGATCGGCGGTGAGGAGGGCGGAGCCGCCCATCGCAAGGATCTTGTCGAGGACCCTTTTCACGCAATGATCCACGGTGTGCACGGCCTTGACCGCCGCGGGGATCACGCCGGTGTGCCCGACCATGTCGCAGTTGGCGAAGTTGAGGATGACCACGTCGTATTTGCCGCTGTCGAGCTCTTTCAGAACGCGCTCGGTGACCTCGGGCGCGGACATCTCGGGCTGAAGATCGTATGTTGCGACCTTCGGGGAGGGGATGAGCACGCGGTCTTCGTTCGGGTTGGGCTGTTCAATGCCGCCGTTGAAGAAGAAGGTGACGTGCGCGTACTTCTCCGTCTCGGCGATGCGGAGCTGGGTCTTGCCCATTTTCGCGAGATATTCGCCGAGGGTGTTGTCCATCGAAGTCTTGGGGAAGGCGATCTCCACGCCCCCGAATTCTGCGTCGTAGACGGTGAAACAGACGTACACGGGGTGCAAAAAGCCCGTTTTTCGCTCGAACGCGGTGCCCTTCGGCACAATGAACCGCTCCTGCGAGAAGGCGCGGGTGATCTCGCGCGCCCTGTCCGGACGGAAGTTGAAGAAGATGATCGAATCCCCCTCCTCAACGAGCGCGACCGGTTTCCCGTTTTCGCAGATGTTCGTGGGCAGGACGAATTCGTCCGTCACGCCGCCCGCATAGGAATCTTCGAGCGCCTTGACGGGGTCTTCGGCATGGATCCCTGTGCCGATCGTGAGCATGTCGTAAGATTTTTCCTCTCTGTCCCAGTTGTTGTCACGGTCCATCGAATAATATCTGCCCGAGAGGGAGGCGAGCTTGCCGTAGCCGAGTTCCTCCATCTTGGCAAGGAGCTCTTTCACATAGCCCACGCCGCTCGTGGGGGAGACGTCTCTCCCGTCCATAAAGCCGTGGACATACGTCTCGGGCACGCCGCGCCTCTTTGCCATTTCGAGGAGGGCGAAGAGATGGGTGATGTGGCTGTGCACGCCGCCGTCG
>CANPZH010000048.1 GCA_947589335.1 uncultured Clostridia bacterium
GGAGACGGTCTGTTGCGACCTCATCGCCGTCCGCCGCAGGACGGAGGAGGGGATGCTCGTGTTCCTTCTGAATCCGCCCGAAAACGGCGCCGTGGAGGCGGAGATCGCCATCCGCACGGACAAGGGCTGCTGCAAGCTCGACCTGCGCACCGGCGAGCGGGAGCCCGTCGCCTATACGCGCCGCGGGGACAGGATCGTCATCAAGCGGCAATTCGCGCGGGATGAGGAACTCATGCTCCTCGTCGGCGAGGAACTTCCCGCCGGGAAGGAGAGCGGCATGGAGCCCGCCGCGCTCCCCGAGACCTTCTCCTACACATTGAACGAGCCCAACTTCCTCGTGCTCGACAACGCGGAGTACGCGATCGACGGCGAGCCGCAGGGGAGCGAATACGTCCTCCGCATCGACGAAGCCGTCCGCGACCGATTCGGGCTCGAGCGCCGCAACAACGAGATGATCCAGCCGTGGTTCCGCAAAAAGTTCGGCGGAACGGACAAAAAGTACTGCCGCGTGACCCTCACCTATGCCTTCGACGCCGAGACGATCCCCGGGGAGATCTTCCTCATGACCGAGGACGCGGAGAAGACGGACGTCGTCCTCAACGGCGCGCCCGTCGAAAAGGGAGAGATCCTTCCGACGCCCATCGACAACTGCTTCGGGCTCATCCGCCTTCCCGGAAACCGTCTGCGCAAGGGACGGAACACCCTCACGCTCGGGACCGATTTCTACGCCGAAAGCAACCTCGAGGGCAGCTTCCTCTGCGGAGCGTTCGGCGTGAGGGCGGGGGATCCCGATACGATCGTCGCCCTCCCCGAAAAGCTGGCGGCGGGGGATCTGTGCCTGCAGGGGCTTCCCTACTACGGCGGGACGGTGACCCTCTCCTGCCCGCTCGCCGCGGGCGAATACCTCGCGGAGACCGAGGACCTCGGCTGCGCCGTGATGAAGGTGAACGGCAGCCCGATCGCCTTTCCGCCCTTCCGCGCCGCATTCCGTTCGGTCGGGGAACTGGACGTCGCCCTCGTGATGACCCGCAACAATCTCTTCGGCTGTTCGGACGATACCGGGAAGCACACGCTGCGCCCGCAGGGATTGATGAAATTGCTCAAAGTACTTCACAAAAATTAGTCGGAATATGCGCAGATCTTGTTCATTTGTGATAAAAATGACGAAAATGGACGACTTTCTTTCAAATTCACAAACAAGTATTGACACAATCGGTATAATATGATAGGATATGACATGAGAGAAGTTTTCAATTTTTGTAATTTGCTCAACGGCGGAGGGGATCGAGGATAGGATCTCCGCCCTTGCGTAAGGCGAAACGCGCAAATGGACGAGCGAATTGCACAATAAATTGAAAAATTTGGGCGAAGGCGCGCCTTCGCGTTAGTTCATAAAAATTATGAACTAAAAAAACTTAACAGAGTTCAAGGAGGATCGTGTGAAAAAATTGTCAAAAACGAGTGTTCTGTTCCTCATCGGAGCGTGCCTTGCGGGAGTGATCTGCCTCGGTTCGTTCGTGATGGTCATCGTCTCCGCGGTCCTCTCCGGAAGGAACATGAGCCTCGGCATCGACCTGAACAGCTACAACGTGGTCAAGATGGCGGTCGCCGAAGACGGCACGCGCATCGCGGGCACACAGGACGGTACGCTGTTCGCGTTCGATGAAGACGGAGAGATCCTCTGGAACGTCGGCGCCGTCCACGACCGCGCGGTCTACGACATCGCGACGGAGAGCGGAAAGGTGTTCGCGGCCTATGCGGACGGCAGCGTGTACGTCTTTTCGATGGAGGACGCAGCCGCCCATGCGCCCGCTCCCGCAGAGGACGGGGAAGAGGGGGCTCAGGCTCAGCCCGCGGGATCCTTTGCGGAGCAATGCAAGGTCTACCGGACGGAAAATTCCCTGAGCGGGAACGTCTCCAACACCCAGCTGCTCGTGCGCGAGGGGGGAGAGACGTTCTACCTGCGCGGCAGGTTCAACGACGGCGGAAACAGATATTACATCTACCGCTTCGACTCCGATGAGGAGGCGGAGCTTGTTCAGCGTTCTTCGGGCAGCTTCCGCATCGGCGGCATGGCGCTGTCCGGAGACGATTTTTACTATGCCTTCCGCGGGACCGTCTATCTTGAAGACGGGGTGACGGAACTCTTTACGATCGACCAGAACATCGTCGCGGTGTCCGCGACGGAGACGGAGCTTGCCGTGATCACCGAGGGCAACACCCTCGTCGTCTACGACTTCGCCTCCGGGCAGACGGTCTACGACGGAGGGATCCGCACTGCGCTCGACTCCAACTATGTGTTCTCCCTCGGGCGGAACTTCCTCGCCAAGATCAAGAACGGCGGCGTTGCGCTGATCGGGACGGAGGAGCGCGGGGTCACGCTCACGATGAACGCGAGCGACAGCGCGAACTTCGTCCTCTGGAACGACGACTGCTTCATGCTGAGAGACACTTCCGACATCGAACATCCCGTCGTCATCTTCTATTCCGTGCCGCTCGCGAGGTCCATCTCCCTCTTCTCCACCCTGCTGTGGGTATTCATCGCGCTGATGATCCTCTCCGCCGCGGTTTGCGCGGTGTGCGGGGCGGCGGTCGTCACGCGGCTGAGAGAGAAGATGCAGGCGGCGACGAAAGAGTTTGCAAAGGCGGTCTGGCGGCAGAAGACGATCTACCTTTCCCTGCTCATTCCGTTCGCGCTTCTGATCACTTTCTATTTCGTGCCGATCGTATTGGGCTTCTCCCTCTCCTTCCTCGACTATATCCCGGGGGAGAAATCGGTCTTTGTGGGATTCCGTTTCTTCACGGCGGTGTTCTCCACGCCCGGTTTCTGGGAGGGAGTCGGAAACATGGCGGTCTTCCTTGTCACAGACCTTTTGAAGGCCCTCATCCCGCCCTTCATCATCGCCGAACTCATCTTCACGGTGCGCTTCAAGCGGTTCTCGCTCTGGACGCGTATCCTGCTCTTCCTTCCCGGGATCCTGCCCGGCGTCGCGACGGCGCTCGTCTGGAGCCAGGGGATCTTCGGCGACTCCCAGAACAGCGTCATCAACGCGTTCGTCGGGATGTTCGTGCCCAACTTCGCGATGAACTGGATCAACAATCCCTCGAACGCGATCCGTCTGACGTCGATCATCGCGTTCGGGTTCCCGTGGGTGGGGTCTTATCTCATCTTCTACGGGGCGCTCGGGGGAATCAACCAATCCATCTTCGAGGCGGCAAAGCTCGACGGCTGCTCGTGGATCAGGAGAGTCGTCACGATCGACATCCCGATGATCTTCGCCCAGTTCAAGTATGTGTTCATCACTTCGTTCATCGCCTCGATACAGAACTACAGCACGCTGTACATTCTGTACGGCGCGGAGGGGACGGCGCTCGTCAAGACGCCCGCGCTCATGATGTACGGCGAGATCATGGCAGGCAATTACGGGATCGCAAGCGTCATGGGCATCTTCCTGTTTGCGATCCTCATCGTGGCGTCCATCTTCAACTTCAAGTCCCAGCAAGAACAGATCGTATAAGGAGGGGAACATGCAGAACTATCCCGACAAAGCGGAATTACTCCCCGGCAAACGGATCAAGACGAAAAAGCGGGGGATCGACGGCAATATCGCGCAGGGCATCATCGTGTTCCTGCTGGTCCTGTTGCTGTTTTTGACGATGATGCCCGTCATCATCACCCTCATCATGTCCCTCAAATATCCCGAGGACATCATGGCGTACTCCATCTGGACCCTCCCGAGAAACGGTTGGGCGTTCGGGAACTATGCGAGCGCTTACAGCGTCCTGTCCCTCCCGCTCCTCAACACCCTCTGGATCGACCTCTTCTGTACGGTCGTCGTCATGCTGCTCAGCTGCTACATCGCCTTTCTGTTCCAGTGGTTCTCCTTCAAGGGCAGAAAGCCGCTGTTCGCGCTCTTCATCGCGCCCATGCTCGTCCCGACGGTCGTCCTGCTCTCGCCGACGTACGTCGTCGTGCGCAACCTCGGGCTCATCGGCAATTCCCTCGGCGTGATCCTTCCCTACATCGCGGGCAACCAGATCGCCTCGGTCTTCATGCTCCGCGTCTTCATGGGACAGCATCCGAAGTCTCTCTATGAGGCGGCGCAGCTCGACGGTGCGAACAAGTTCTACCTGTTCCTCTACGTCTGTCTGCCGCTTTCCTTCCCGATCATGATGGTGCAGGGCATCGGCATCTTTGCGGCGATCTACAACGACTATCTCTGGCCGCAGCTGCTGTTTGCGAGCGACCTCTCGAAGGGGACCTTGATGCCCTACCTGCGCTCCATCGTCTACAACTACACGCAGGGGATCCAGTATGCGATGTATCTCGTCGCCGGTATCCCGCTCATCATCTCCACGATCATCAGTATCAAATTCTTCGTCTCCGGCGATTTCGCCAGCGGCATGAAGATGTAAATCAGTCAATTTATAGGAGGAAACGATAAATGAGGAAACTGTTTGCTTTACTGCTCGGCTTGAGTATTTCGATGAGCTTGGTGCTCGCCGGCTGCGGCGAGGATCCGACGCCAACCCCCGGCGGCGACAAACCCGGCTCCGGCGGCGAAAACCCCACCCCCGGCGACAAGATCGAGGCGGACATCACGTTCTATACGTCCGTCAACATCATCGAACAGCGTGCTCTTCAGAACGTCGCTTACCAATATGAAGACATGCAGTACAACAAGGGGAACGAGGTCACGGTCACGATCATCAACAACACCGACCCCGACAGCTATACGCAGAACCTGAGGAACCTCGTGAGCGGCGGAGTCACCTCGCCCACGCTCTCTTCGGTCTCCCCGATCCCCGAATATTTCGGCACCGATAAGCTCGTCGACCTTTCGGGCTATCTCGAGGAACCCAATCCCTACAGCCCCGACTACGACACGTGGATGGACGGGCTCGAACCGGACGCTTACCGCTCCGCGCAGACGGGCTCGAAGATCACCGTCCCCGGCGTGAGCTATTCCTCGAACTACACCTGCGCCTTCTACGACAAGTCCGCGATGAAGGCGGTCATGGGCGACGACCCGCTGGTCGCTTCCGACGGCACGGTCGACGGCTCCAAGGTGACCTGGCAGTGGATGATGGACGCACTCGCAAAGGCGAAGACCTATCAGAACGATCAGGGCGTCAACCTGATGCGCTATCCCCTCGGGCTCTCCACGAGCGAGCAGTCCTGCGGCGAAGATAACTTCAACTTCGTCACCTCCATCATGAACATGTATCTCGACCAGTACTTCCGCGACTTCATCGAGGCAGTGCACTCCGAGGAGGGGGACTACAGCTACATCTCGGGCATCGACGGCAAGTGGACGTACGACGAGACGGACCAGGGGCTCGACCTTCCCAACGTCTACACCTACAACCTCAACAAGGTCGTCGACAAGTACTTCAACGGGACCGAGTACGGACCCGACTCTCCCCGCTACAAGGAGATGATGGGCAAGCTCTATGAGCTCCTCCGTTACTGCAACCCCGAGTCTTCCTACCACAACAACTTCGATAACTTCAACCGTACGACGATCGTCTTCAACCGGCTCAGCAGCGGAGACAGCAGCCAGTACACCGACCTCAAGCTCTTCTACATCGAGACCCTCGGCTACGTGAGAACGTACAGAGACGCATTCAAGGGCATCTTCGAATCCCAGAGCGAGTTCCCGAGCGGCGAGACGGTCACGAGCCACCTCGGCTGGTTCCTGCTTCCCAAGATGGATTCCGACCTTCCCGGCGTTGCGGATAACGTCCGCGCATGGGGCGGCCCCCTTGAGAACTACGGCGTTCTGAGCACCGGCTCCACCTCGAAAGACGCGATCGCAGTCGACTTCCTGCGCTATCTCGTCTCCCCCGAAGGACAGAACAGCATCAGCGCGACCTACGTCAGCGAGAACCATGCGCCGCAGGTCATGCGCCAGCTCGTCAGAGGGTTCGAGGTCCCTTCGGAGATCGACCATACCCAGTCTGCAAAATCCGCCGGCGGCGACAGCACGAGCTCGCCCTACGCGATCTTCGGCATGGGCTACGGCATGAGGACCTGCAACATCGGCAGCACGAACAACATGGTCAAGAACAGCATCGCGACCCTGCTCTGCAACTACTTCCGCGGGAACTCTGCGGATTGGAACGGCGGGCAGATGCTCGAGATCCTCAAGAGCGGTTTCTCCAACTATGCGGCGGAATACGACCTCATTTATACCGATCCCTCGAAGGTCTCCGAAGCGACGAACGGACTGAAGAATTCCCCGTTCAACACGACGACCTGATCATAACACGGAGGCGGGCATGAAAAAACTGATTGCGCTCGCTCTGAGCGGGCTTCTGATCCTCTCCTGCGTGGGCTGCGGTTCCGAGAAATCCGCCATTACGGAATTCGGCGGAACGCTGTCCGACGGCGATAAATCGGCGGGGTTCCTCCGCACGACCGCAACGGACGACTACGGCAGGACCTTCATCGGCACGCAGGCTTACAACCAAAACCTCGTCGGCGTGTTCTACTTCCTCTGGCTCGACCAGGCGGCGAACGACGTGACGATCGAGAGCTACATGGCGCAGGGGAAGACGGAGCAGACCGTCACCGGACAGACCGTCGCTTCCGCTCCCACATTCACCTGGTGGGGAGAGCCCATGTACGGCTTCTACCAGGTCGAGGACGAGTGGGTCGTCCGCAAGCATGTCGAACTGTTCATGAACGCGGGGCTCGATTTCATCTGCTTCGACGCGACGAACAACGACTACTACCGCGGCGCCGCGAAGGCGGTGCTCGACGTACTGCTCGAATACCACGAGCTCGGCTACGACGTGCCCAAGGCGATGTTCATGACCAATTCGGGCTCCCCCGGCATGATCAACGACATCTATCAGGCATTCTACCGCCGCGGCACATACGACGCCGTCATGTTCAAGGGCAACGGCGATAAGCCGTGGATCATCGGCAGCGATATCCGCGAAGAGAACCGCGACGACTTCTACTTCAAACCCGTGCAGTGGCCGACGTGGGGCTTCGACGAGAGCCGCTTCCCGTGGATCTCCTGGCGCTATCCGCAGGAGACCTTCCGCGACGAGGCGAACGGTTACAACATCGTCAGCGTATCCGTGACCCAGCACACGGGCATCAACGGCAACGGGGTGCAGTTCTCCCTCTCCGGGCTCTGCTCTCCCGGGATCTATCCGACGCTCTCGGATACGGTCAAAAACAAGATCTCCGAGACGAAGGCGACGCAGTACTATAACCTCAACCACGGCAGGGGATTCTCGCAGGAAGCGGGAGTGAACAACCAGAGCGACATCCTCAAGAACGTCAACTTCGAGGACCAGTGGAAGACGGTGCACGAGAACGACAACATCAACCTCGTGTTCGTCACGGGCTGGAACGAGTGGATCGCGCAGAAACAGCCCAACGATCCCATGCTCGGCGCCCCGTACGACTATTTCTGCGATACCTTCAACATGGAATTCTCCCGCGACATCGAGATGATGAACGGCGGATACCTCGACAACTGCTATCTGCAGCTCGTGCGGAACATCCGCGACTTCAAGGGCATCGGCTCGACGAGCAACGACGTCCAGACGGTGGCGGGCGGCCTTGACTGGACCGACCTCGGCGTTTGGGAGAACGCAGCCGTCTATGCCGACCTCGTCGGCGAGACCATTCCCCGCAACCATGCGGGCGCGGGATCGCACATCTACGTCAACGAGACGGGCAGGAACGACATCGTCGAGACCCGCGTGATCCCGACTTCGACCGAGATCTGCTTCCTCATCACGACGAAAGACGCGATCACCGAAAAAGAGGAGAACGACACGAGCTGGATGAACCTCTGGATCGGGGTCGAGGGCGCAGAGGGCGGCTGGAACGGATTACAGTATGTGATCAACCGCAGCCTCGACGGCCCGAAATCGAGCCTCGATAAGATCACGGGCAGCGCCTTCGCTCCGGCGGGCGAGTGCGAGACCCTCTACGGCGGCAACCATATGCTTGTGCGGGTCCCCAAGTCCGCGCTCGGCATCGAGGGCGACGCCTACGGCATCCGCTTCAAGGTGACCGATCATCTCCAGAAGGAGTTCGATCTCACCGACCTCTACGTCAACGGCGACTGCGCTCCCATCGGAAGGATCTCTTACAGCTTCTACGCAAAATAAGGAGGGACTATGGCTTTGAGACGCAAAATTCTCGCGTTGATCCTGTCGGCGCTGCTGGCGCTGCCGATGACCGCCTGCGGCGGTACGCCGGATCCCGGTCCCGGTGAGCAGCCCGGCGGCGGGCAGTCCGGGACGGAACAGCCCGGCGGCGGCGATCCCGCGCCTCCTGTTGGGTACGTCTACGGAGACGAACATGCGGACGAATACGACGGGAGCTACACCGAGAGCCTGCTCGCCCTCGGCGACAGGGCATTCACGACGAGCCAGCTGTCCGGCAAAGACGGCCTCGGAAGAGTGAAGGAGACGGACGGCGGCACCCGCGAGGGCAGATACGTCGGCATCTTCTACTTCATGTGGCACAACGGGGACGCGATCTACGACATCTCCAAGCTCCTCGAGGAGTACGGGGCTTACGACACCGAGAACAACCCGCTCTGGGCGCTGCCGGGAAGCCCCGCTTACGATCCCGATATCTCTCCCGCGTCGGGCAGGGCGCACTATTTCGAGGAACCCTTCTACGGCTACTATCACACGCAGGATCCGTGGGTGCTCGCAAGACACATGGAACTTTTGGGGCAGATCGGCATCGACTTTTTGTATCTCGATCTGACGAACGCCCGTCCGAAGCGGGTGAACGGCGAACCCGATCCCACGCAGCGGCCCGACAACATCTACGACGACGCCGTCCGTCTTCTGATGGACACGGTGCTCGACCTTCAGGCAAAGGGGAT
The DNA here is from genome assembly GCA_947589335.1 of uncultured Clostridia bacterium. GTDB lineage: Bacteria > Bacillota > Clostridia > Christensenellales > Borkfalkiaceae > Gallimonas. The sequence goes on from CANPZH010000048.1 coordinate 8,871, forward strand.
CGCGGCGCCGAAGATCGTCCCGATGGTCTCCAATCCCATGATCTCGAGCGACCGGGAGGAGCTCGCAAATCCCGGCGTCGGGGCAAAGCGCACGAGCGCGCTGATCGAGTGGATCTATCACAACTGGTACGCAGCCGGAGATTTCAAATACCGCAGCTGCTGGTTCACGGCGGATGAGGCGCACAACCCCGGCGGGAAGCCCCTGATCGTTGCGGCGAAGAACGACCGCGCCTATTTCACGGATAAGGCCGCATACGACGCATTCTGGTTCCGCAAGGTCGTCTGGCCCACGCAGATCACGAGTGCGGAGGCATACGTCAACGGGTTCCCCTGGATGGACTACGAGCTTCCGCAGGCCGATTACGACGGCGTGATGAACGTCTCCGTCGCACAGCACATCGACGGACACTGGTCCTCCACCGCCTATCTTGCGAACTACCGCGAGAACTACACCTACAAATACCGCGGCAGAGGGGCCGTGGGCGACATGGTCTACGCCTACCAGTCCGAAGGGTTGGAGGGCGCGCTCTACGGGCTCAACTTCGCGGAACAGTGGGGGAACGTCCTCAAGACCCGCGGAACGGACAGAGAGCCGTGGATGGTCACCGTCACCGGTTGGAACGAGTGGACGGCGGGCAAGTGGGACGAAGGGGAAGGCATCGGCACCTTTGTCGATTCCTTCAGCATCGCCTTCTCCCGCGACATCGAGATGATGCGCGACTCCGGCGGATATGCCGATAACTACTACATGCAGCTGGCGACGAACATGGCGCTCTACAAACAGAAGGACGTCGTGAAAAATTCGGCGACGGCAATGTGGCAGAAGCAGACGATCGCCCTCGGGACGCTCTCTTCGTGGGAGGGCGTAAAGGCGAAGTACATCGACTTCACGGGCGAGACGATCGACCGCAACCATGCGAGCATCGGAAACGTCTACACCTATACCGACGATTCGGGCAGGAACGACATCGACTATGTGAAGATCGCGAACGACGAGAAGAATTTATACGTTCTCGTGACGACGAAGGAGAACATCACGCCCTATGAGAGCGGCGACGAAGGATGGATGAACCTCTATCTTTCCACCGGCGCAAGGGGAGGATGGGAGAACTACAACTTCGTCATCAACCGTCATCCGAACGGCGGGAAGACGTCGATCGAGGCGCTCACGGCGGACGAAGACGGAAAGATCGTCGTAACTCCTCTGAGCGCAGAGGCGGAGTACTTCACCGAGAACGACCAGATCGCCTATAAGATCCCGCTCGAGGCCCTCGGCGTGACGAGCAAGAGCGAGATCGGGCTCAAGGCGTGCGACAACATCTTTGCGAACAAGAAGACGGAGAAGAACGACGGCGTGGGCGTTTATGAATTCGGCGACGTGATGGC
>CANPZH010000049.1 GCA_947589335.1 uncultured Clostridia bacterium
TAGCTTATTCTATGTACCGGTCCGAAGGCCCCCCATCTCACAAAAAATCGGGCGGGTCGATGCCCAAGATTTCGTAGAGCGTGACCTCGTAAAGTTCCGCAAGCGCGATCAACTTCTCGTAGTCGGGACGGGAAATATCATTTTCCCAGTCGCTGATATTCGACTGATGGATCCCGAGCCTCTCAGCCACTTGTCTCTGTGAAAGGCCGCTCTGCCTGCGCGCTTTCCGAAAAAATTCCCCGAATTGCATAGAAATATTTTAAGAAAAATGTGTGTTACACATTGACAAATATGTGCAACGCACATATAATTGTTAAGGGTTCTTTTGCAAATATTCATAAAACCAACGAATGAAAAACAAACTGAAAAAGGCGGGAGGAAACGTTCTTATGTGTAAGGACGGAAGAAAAGCATGCTGGAAGTAACCGATTTTTCCAAGAAGTACAGAAACAACAAAAACTATGCCGTGCGGCACATGAGCTTTTCCGTTTCGGCGGGAGAGGTCGTCGGGCTCGTCGGGAGCAACGGCGCGGGAAAGTCCACGATCATCAAGAGCATCATCGGGGTGCTCCCCTTTTCGGAGGGAACGATCAAGGTCTGCGGATTCGACGTCGTGAAGCAGCCCGAAAAGGCAAAGCGGCTCATCGGCTACGTTCCCGACGATCACTCCATCTATGAGAAGCTGACCGGCAGGGAGTATGTCAACTACATCGGGAGCCTTTACGGGGCGACGGTGGCGCAGAAGAAGTTCATCACCGACGAGCTTGCGGTGCGCTTCGGGATCGCGCAAGCGCTGGATACCCAGATCGCGGGCTACTCGCACGGCATGCGGCAGAAGATCTGCATTTTGGGCGCGCTGACCCATCAGCCGAAGCTTTGGATCCTCGACGAACCGATGGTCGGGCTCGATCATCAGACGATGATGCTCCTTTGCGACTATATCCGCGGGTATGCGGACGGCGAACACTGCGTGCTGTTCTCCTCGCACAATCTCGAGGTGGTGAAGAGGACCTGCGACAAGGTCATTTTCATCAAACAGGGCGAATTGGCGAGGATCGCCGACCTTACGGCGGAGAGCGACTTCGACCTCAGCGGGTACTATACGGAACTGAACGGAGGCGAGCGCGATGCGTGAATTCATCCGTTTACAGCTCAAGCTGAAGTGGGGAATCAACCGCAACAACAATAAGGCGAGCGCCGCCATGACGGCCGTCGCGGCGCTGCTCGCGGTCCTGCTTGCGCTTGCGCTCGTCTTTGTGCTGTCCTTTGTGCTCAAAGCGAGCATCGAGGTCACGGCGAGGCGGCTGTCCATCCTCTATCTCACGGTCATTGCGGCGGGACTCACCGTTGCCGCGACGGGCATGCAGGCGAAACGGCTCTACCGCCCGGGAGATCTTCTGATCTCGGCGCGCTTCCCGCTCAGCCCCTTCAAGCTGTTCGTCGGCTATCTTGTCCTCAATTATATCGACCTTTCGATCTACTCCGCGATCCTTTTCCTTCCCGTCATGCTCGTGGTCGGCGGCGCGATGCAGTGCATCACGTTTGCGTATGTCGCAGGGCTGCTGCTCGGCACCGTGCTCCTGCCCATCGTCCCCTTTGCGCTGTCGGTCTTTCTTGCCGTCCCGGCGGTGTACATCGCCGCCTTTTTCGAGCGGCACGGTATCGCGGGACTTGTCGTTTTCATCCTCTTTCTGATGGGCGCGTTCGCGCTTTACTACTACATTCTCACCGTTTTGGCGAACTTCTTTATCCACAGGAATTGGGAGGAAGGAACGCTCGAGATCTGGCGCAACCTGCTCGCGGGTCTCGACAGCTACTATAATCCCATCTATTATCTTGCGGGCGCGATCTTTTTCGAGCGGTTCTTACTCGGGTTCGGGGTATGGCTCGGCGCGGGCGCGGCGCTCACGGCGGGCGGCGTAGCTTTGGCGCGGACGGTGTGCGGAAGTTTCCGCAGACGCGCGCTCGACGGCGAATACGGCGGACGGCAGCGGCGTTCCTCGCTCGACGGCTTTTCAAGCCTGCGGGCGATCTTCCGCTACGGCTTCAAGGAGATCCTGCGCACAAAAACCTATTCCTATTTTTATTTGGGCGTTGCGCTCTCCACGCCCGTCATGGTCTTTTTCTGCAACAGGCTGGTCACCATGGTCGGGGAAGCGCAGGTGGGCTCGGGGATCAACTTCGGCGCGTCCATGCTCGTCGTCGCCGTGTTCATGGCGATGATCTGCTCGTTTACGGGCACGATCCTCAGCGTGGAGGGCAAGAACTTCTACATCACGAAGCTCATCCCCGTCCCCTACCGCAAACAGCTTCTGGTGAAGGGGCTTCTCAGCATCGGGGTGAGCGCCGTGGCGCTTGGGATCAGCGCGGCCATCATCGGCGGACTGCAGTTCATCGGCGCCGCGGATATGGCGGTGCTCGTCTCGGTGCAGCTCCTCCTCTCCGCGGGCCTCGTGTTCAACGGCATCAATCTGAATCTTGCCAATCCCAATCTGAAGCCGAAGGCAAACGGCGAGGCCGAGGAGATCAACATCATCTTTATGCTCATGATCGGGCTTGCGGTCGCCGCCGTTTTGGGCGCAAGCAGCCTGATCCTCCCCAAAGTGCCGCAGATCGGAATGCTTGCGGCCTATCTGGTTGCCTTAGCCGTCGCATTCGTCTATGCGGCGATCAACATTGCGGTATTCTGCTTCACCGCGGAGCGGAAGTACCGGAAAATCGAAGTGTGAGGAGAGTGAAGCAATGAAGAAACTAATGACGTCGATCATCATCATATTGCCGCTTTTGATCCTTGCGATCTTGCTCGTGAGCGGGGCGATCCTGAGCCTGGTCACGCATATTTACGTTGAGTCGGTGGAGTTTGTGGACGCCGGCGCGCTGGTGCTGACGATGGAAGACGAAGCCGCCCCGCCGCAAAAGCAGCTCGAGGTCAACGTGCTGCCTCTCAAGGCGGAGAACCGCGGGCTTGTCTACACAGTGGAGAACGAGAACGTCGCTTCCGTCGACGAATACGGGGTCGTCACCGCCAAGTTCTACGGCGAGACCTACATCACCGTGACGAGCACGGAGAACAAGGCGGCTTCCGCCAAGCGCACGGTGGTCGTGACGGACGTTGCCGTCCATAAGCTCGAATGGAGCGAAGCCCCGGGATCCGATCTCTATGAGGGAGAAACGCAGGAGCTTTCCGTCACCGTCTATCCCAAAGAGGCGGCGAACAAGTCCGTCGTCTGGAGAAGTTCCGACGAGAGCATTCTGCGCGTCGGAGCGGGCGGCGTCGTGACGGCCGTCGGAGCGGGCGAGGTGACGGTCACGGCCGTCTCGGAAGACAGCCCCGAAGTCACGGTCTCCGCCGTGTTCCATTGCCATAAACAGCTTGTCGACCTCGAAGTCGACCGTACGCTCGTCGTCACTTCCTTCACAGAGAGCGTGTTCCCCAAGGTGACGCCGGTCCCTGCCGACGCAGACGTCACGCTCGCATACAGGACGGACGATCCCACCGTCGCCACGGTGGACGCAAACGGGCGGATCATCTTCCGCAGGGAGGGACACGTCGTCATCACGGTGACGGCGACCGACTTCGGCGGGAAGACCGTGGAAAAACAGAAGGAATACACCTCGACGGACGGCTATTTCCTGCCGCCGCTGTTTGCGCAGAAAGAATTCACCGTGGACTTCGACGACTATCAAAACGGAGAGGCTCTGCCCATTCCCTTTGCCGACAGCCTCGAAGATTCCTACCGGGAATTCCTCGGCGCGAACTATACCGTTGAGAACGTGCTCACGTTCGACAGGGAGACGAAGACCTTCCGCTTCACCGCCCCCATGCCCGTCGGCACGAAGACCGTGAAAGCGGAGGTCACGGCGCTCGTGTACAGCGCGGAGCAGCGCGCGGCCGTGGAATACGAAGATTACTTCTATCTGACCGTTCTGCGCGACGCGAAAGAGATCGCCGTCTCCTATATGGAAACGGCGGACGTCGCCGCGATCACGATCGAAGGGAGATCGCTCTCCTTCTCGGCAGAGGGCGGGAGCGAGGGCGCCGCCCGCGTGAGCGTTTCGCCCGAGAACCACACCAACGAACTTTCATACTGTTTGGAGAGCGGCGGAGATGTCGCGGAGCTTTCGGGCGCGGGAGCGCTCACCTTCCGGAGCGCGGGCGAGGCGACGGTACGGATCGTCTGCACGGCAGACAAGACCGTGACGGCGGAAAAGACCGTCCGCGTGATCTACGCTCCCTTGGGCGCGGGCGAAAAGAAGGTCACCGTTTTGAGCGGGCAATCGGAGGACGGGACCCTGCTCCTCACGATGGAGAGCGAGACGGACCGGCAGGTCGGCGTCCTCTACTACACCGAACCTGCGGGCGCCGTAGTGGAATATACGGCGGAGTCGGAGGGCGGTCCCGTCGTGGAACTTCGCACAGAGAACGGCGCACGGCGCATCGTCCCCGTCCGCGGAGGCTTTGCTACTGTGAAGATCTCCCTCTCTTCCGAAGGCGCAGGAAAGACCTACTCTGTCCGCGTCTATGTCGACTGTCCCGTGACGGCGGACGATCTCACGGTGGCGCTCGGCGGCAAGCCCTGCGAAGGCAGCTACGGCACGACCGCAAAGAGCGTGGAATATCTCTTCACCGCCGCAGAGCGCAATTCCGCGATGGCGGGAAAGAAGCTGTATATGTCCTGCTCGGGCGGAAAGAACTATGCGGAGGAAGGCCGGCCTTCCCTCTCGGGCGCGGTCGCGTTCGGCGCGGAACTTTCCACGCTCGCCGTGAAATTCGGCGTGGAATACGGGGATCTCGCGAAGGAATTCGGCGCGGATGAAGAGCGCCTTGCCGCCGCTGTTCAGGCGGTCACGATCCTGCGCGACGCCGAAAGCGTCTCCGTCTCCTATCGCGGAACGGACGAGCCCGCGTCGGTGCTCACCTCGAAGAAGTCGCTCACGTTCACCACGGAGCAGACCGGCGGCGTCTCTCTCGTCAACGTCTCCGTAAAGCCTACAAACCATACGAACACCATCCGCTATTCCCTCCCGGCGGGCGAGGCTGCCACGATCACCCGCGAGGGCGTTCTCACCTTCTCGAAAGCCGGCGAGGTGACGGTCCGGATCGAACTCTGCGCGGCAGACGGACATACCACGGCGGAGAAGGAGATCCTCGTCGCCTATGTCCCCCTCGGCGCGGCGGAAAAGGAGATCGAAGTCTCCGACGCGTCGCCCGATCCGCTTGTCCTCCTCATGATGAGTGCAAACGGCGAAAAGGACACGGGCGTGATCCGCTTCACCGAGCCCGCGGGCGCGAAGGTCGAATACAGCGTCGAGAAAGGCGGGGAAGACGTCGTCCGGCTCGAAGAAAAGGCAAGGGTGCAGCGTATCGTCCCCCAAAAGGGCGGATTCGCGACAGTGAAGATCGCCGTGACCCCGAACGAGGGCGAAAGCGGGACGAAGAAGGAGTACACGGTGCGCGTCTATGTCGACCGCGCCGTGGAAGCAAGCGATTTCAAGATCTCCTTCGGCGCTGCCGTCTGTGACGGGAGCTTTGGCACGACGCTCGAGCGCGTCCCCTTCACCGCGGAGGTCAACGGCGGCGAAGGTTGCATGGCGGGAAAGAAGATCTACGTCTCTTACGGCAACCGCCGCAGCGACGAGGCGGGCAGCGTCTTCTCGGATGAGATCGAATTTCCGAGATCGCTCGGAAGGCTCATCGTGACCTTCGGCACCGAATACGACGAAGACGCCGAAGCGTTCGGCGCAGAGGACGGGCTCTCCTCCGTCACGAGGGTCCTTGAGCGCAACGCGGAGGAGATCGCCGCCGTCTACGGCGGCGTGCAGACCGTGAAGCTCGCCATTTCGGCAAATACGGTCACCTTCGCCGAGGGGCAAAGCGGCGCGGCGTTCGTCTCCGTCACCGTCTCCCCCGAGACCCATACGGATACCCTCTCCTACGCGCTCGAAGACGGCGCAGACGGGATCGCCGGCCTCACGGGCGGCAAACTCACCTTCTCCGCTCCGGGGACGGTCTGCGTAAAGATCTTGCTTGAGCGGGAGGGCGAAATCACTCTGCAAAAGACGGTGACCGTCTTCTACGAGCCCCTCGGCGAGAATGAGAAAGTCGACCTCAAAAACGACCGCACGGATCCTTTCGGTCTGCTCTTCACGCCGGACGACGCCGCAAAAGAGGGCGTGATCTATTTCACCGAGCCGGAGGGCACGGAGGTGGAATACGAGATCACGGAGGGCGCGGGTACGGTCATCCGCCTCGAAGACAGGAACGGGATCCGTCACATCGTGCCCATCGGCGGAGGTTTTGCGACGGTGAAGATCATCGTCTCCCCCAATGGGGCGCAGACGGAAGCGCGCAGGGAATATACGGTGGAGACGTATGTCGATCTTCCCGTGGAAGCGGGCGATTTCGAGATCGCCTTCAACGGGGAACTCTGCGAAGAAGCATTCCGCACGAGCCGCGGGAGCGTGAGCTATACCGTGACCCTCATGGACCGTAACGGCTCGACGAACGGCAAAAAGCTGTATATCGCGGCGGGCGGCATGACGATAGAGGCGGAGGAAGGCGTTCTCACCCTTGCGGACGACGCCTTCGAGCTGACGAGCGACTCCCTTGTGATGACCTTCGGTGTGGACTACGGCGAAAGAGCCGCTGCGCTCGGCGCACGGGGCGGGACCGTCACCGTCGTTCGGGCGGTGAGCACCTCGCGCGGCACGCTCGACGAAGATCCCACGGTCGGTTATCCGGACGGGACGCTGCAAACCGCCGTTGAAAATCCGATCGAATTCTCCGACATCGGCGAAGAGATCGTGTTCACGGTGGAGAAAGCGTTCTCCCCTGCCGACTTCGATCTCGCTCAGAGCCTTCCCTCGATCGCGACGACGGCGTATGTGAAGGCGAGCGTTTCGGAGGACGGAGAGAGGATCACGCTGACGGCGTTGAAACCCTGCGCCGGACAGCCGATGCCCCTCTCGATCGGGAACAAGACGTTCGTCCTCTCCGTGACGGTGCACGCCAAGGCAGACCGGATCTCCATATCCTGCGGCGGAAAGGAGCTGAGCGATCCGCACTACGACACTCTTTTGAGCGAACTGACCTTCCATGTGACGATTTGGCGCGAGGACGGTCTCCCCGTCGACAACGAGGAGATCGAATACAGCCTTGACGGCGACAACTGGCAGAAGACGGACGGGAGCGGCAACTTTACGGCAGAGATCACCGCCCTTCAAGAGGGTTTGCTCCGTTTCCGCTCCGCAGATCAGGGGGCGAACGGCGAGGTCAGGATCGAAAAGGTCCTGCTCGAGGAGTTCGGCCTGCAGTTCTCCGTGCGGGGAGCAGACGGCGCGGACGCCGTGTTCGGCGAGATCCAAACGGTTTTGGGCGCAGAGGAACTCTCCCTCGCCGTCCCGACGAATATGCAGGGCTTCGTGACGGTGAAGGTGCTCTCCGCGCGAAGCGATTTCCTCGGCGGATTCGGCTCCACAGAGGAAGAATTCATGTCGGTCATCTCGATCGATCTGAGCGACGCAGCGGGTTGGGATGCGGAATATGTCCCCGAAGCGGGACTGATCGTCCTCGGCGGCGTGAAGGACGAGTTCCGCAACACGGTCGTGATCGCGTGCGGCGAAAAGACGGTGAACGTGGAGCTCTCGCGCATCAATCTGGAGTGGATCGAATTCACGGGCTTCGACAGCAACAACAAGGCCAACGGCGGCGATGTATATAAGGGCTATCAGCAAGTGCGCGTATTCGCCAAGCAGAGCGTCTACGGCGGTGCGGAAGTCGACTATTTCCGCATGCCCGTGAAGGCATTGAAGAAACTTGTCGAGGAGCCCACGGAAGCGGATAAAGTTGCCCTTTCAAAGCTCGCATGGAAATTCACGGGCAATAACGACGCAGAGAAGACGAGCGATGTCCTCACCGAGCAATCGGGAGATTCGGTGAAATATCTCGGAACGGAGTACACCGTTGCCGATCTCGGCGGCGGGAAGTACGCCCTGCAGACGAAGGACGGCGAGACGGTCGTGGGAGCAGACGGCAAGTATGTGCCGGGGCAGCCCCGCGTCACCTGGGTAGACGCCTTCTCCGAGGCGGAGCAAGGATATGTCCGCATCTATTTCGGCGGCTATACGGGGCTTACGGAGACCGATGTGCGCAACGACTATTTCGGCAACTTCGGCGAGGAGACGGATTGGACGCCCGCGGAAACGCACGAGGACAATTACGACAAGAGCGGCCGCACCTTCGCGGCGTCCGAAGGCGCATTCTCCTATCTCCGTCTCGAGGGCGGCGACGGCGCGGCAAACGGCAAGAATGTCCACTTCAACTTCAACGTCCTCGAAGGGACCGATCTCTATAACGTGTTCGACGCCGCGGGGTACTTGAGCAATCATAAGAAGATCGTTTTGCATAACAACTTGTATGGCCCTAAAGAAGTTATACAAAACGATGAAAACGATGCTCAATTTTTGGACGATGAGATGTCTGAAAGTTTCACGGCTCAAACTTGGAGTGCAAAGAAGGCACGTTATGAGAAAGACCTCATCTATGGAAACGGCTATCAAGTAAACTTAAAAACGGTGAATGACGCTATAAATACAAAAGATACCAAGACCTCTGGTGGTATGCTACAGAATGGGCAGGAGAATACGGCCTATGGATTCCGCATGGGAAAGCTCTATAATGTGACATTGAAAGGAACAACTGCGGAAACAGAAATAACGCCGATAACAAACAGAATGCTTTTCAATTTGGGCGGAGCATACTATTCAACGCTTCAAAACTACAGTAAACTCAACCCGAGCGGTGCGGATTTATATCTGAAAAATAGCGTACTGCGTTATGTTGCCAATGCCGCAATACAGGTATGGCAATCAACGAGGAACCTCTATTTTGAAAACGTCGTAATTAGCGAATGTTTGAGAGCTGTATCGCTCGAATCAAAGTCAACTGCACATTTTTATTTCAAAGGGTTCACCAATGTATTGAATTATCACAATGCCATGGGAATGCAAAATTCCTTCAGATTGATAAACGGCGGAGGGAGTTATTCAATGTATTTTGTTGAGAAAACCGGTTATCCAGAAGATCAGCCGGGTTTGACAGAGTGCGCAGTAAAAGATTATCTTGAATGGTTCGGGAAGGACGGTACCCGTGGCAAGGAGAATTATCGGTATTATGCCAATATGTTGGTTACAAATGGCTATACGAGTCTGACGCAAAAATCGACAAAACAAAGCCATTATTGGGATAACGCAGCCTCCAAGTACGTCGAATCCCCCATCGAACAAGTTGGAATCGATTTTGCGGATGCGTTTATCGGAATGGATTTTGATTTTATTAAGATGGGCGTTGAATTCAGCACTTATGCGACACAAGCAAGCGTGGACGGCGGAAATGAAGATTTTACAAGCCGTAATATGGATTTGCTCTTTACCAATGCCCGTGATATTCGTCTCCTCTGCGAATATATGGGTATTAAGGCAGACGACACGCTTATCAAGAACACCGAGCATATCCAATGGCACATGAACAAGGTACACCGTGACACTTCGCTCATCGAAGGTTGGGAAGACGACCATATCACGGCGCTCAAGCAATCGCTTCTTCACGCAAAGGAGAAAGGCGTATGGGACGGCAAATGGCCCGACGGCTCGTCGCTCGGCGACGCACTTCCCGAAGCCGCCGCGCAGATGATCGCGCTCCTCTCCGAGACTACTCTTCCTTCCAAGCGCGCCTTCTGACCTCCCACGGAAGACCGCATGGAATGTTTTGTCGCCCTGTCCGTCTCGCCGTTTCCCGGTCCTCGGACAGGGCGACTTTTTTGTCTGTTCTCCCTTGCTGTCTCTCGAAGAGGCAAAGGTATATATCATCCTTTACGTCACCCTGCTCCGCCTTCCTACTGTCATGGTACCTTGGGCGGCACGAGGAGCGTATGCGACGAAGTAGCAGGTGCGCCGCGGCATATTTGCCGCGGCGCACCATCCTTTACGTCACACTGAGCGTAGTCGAAGCGTGAACCGCATTATAATGTGGTGCGATTCTTCGACACGCGCATTCTGCGCGGCTCAGAATGACGTGATTGGGGATAACACCCCCTCAGTCACTCACTTCGTTCGTGCCAGCTCTTTGCGGCAGCAGGGACCGCCGCAAGG
>CANPZH010000050.1 GCA_947589335.1 uncultured Clostridia bacterium
ACGCGGAGGGAGACGTCGCGCAAAAGTTCGCGGTAGAGGCGGTCGCGGAGGTGGCGCGTCGTGACGAACTTCCCCTCTTTGCCCGCAAAGGGAGAATCGTTGACCGAGAAGATCATCTCGACGGTGGGTTCGGAGATCTTGACAAAGGGAACGGGTTCAACGGCAGCCGCCGAGCAGACCGTATCCCCGATGTTGATGCCCTCGAGCCCCGCGAAGCAGACAATGTCGCCCGCCTGCGCACTCTCGCAGGGAATGCGGTTGAGCCCTTCGATCTCATACAGCCCGACGAGTTTGCCGCGCGTATGGACGTCTTCATGGTTGTAGTTGCAGACGATCACTTCCTGGTTCGGACGGGCCACCCCCCGCTCGATCCTGCCGATCCCGACCCTTCCGACGTAGTCGTTGTAGTCGATGGAGCTGACGAGAATTTGGAGCTCCCCCTTCTCGTCCATCTCGAGAGGCGGGAAATGGGAGAGGATCATGTCGAACAGGGGCTTTAAGTCCGTTCCCGCGGAATCGGGGCTGAGGGACGCCGTCCCCTCCCTGCCCGAGCAGTACACAAAGGGGCTGTCGAGCTGTTCGTCCGTCGCGTTGAGGTCCATCAGAAGTTCGAGCACTTCGTCGTTCACTTCGCCGACGCGGGCGTCCGGACGGTCGATCTTGTTGACGACGATGATGAGCTTCAGCCCGAGTTCGAGCGCCTTCTGCGTGACGAAACGGGTCTGCGGCATGGGTCCCTCGGCGGCGTCCACGAGGAGCAGCACCCCCGAGACCATCTTGAGCGACCGCTCGACCTCGCCCGAAAAGTCGGCATGGCCGGGGGTGTCGACGATGTTGATCTTCACCCCTTGGTAGTGAATGGAAGTATTCTTGGCAAGAATGGTGATGCCGCGCTCGCGCTCGAGGTCTCCGCTGTCCATGACGCGCTCGGGCGCAGCCTGGTTTTCGCGGAAAGTCCCGCTCTGGCGGAGCATCTGGTCGACGAGCGTCGTCTTGCCATGGTCGACGTGCGCGATGATCGCTATGTTGCGTAAATCGTTTCTGATCATAAAACCGCTTATCCTCTTAAAATCCAAAGACGATTATAATACTTTTGCCGCCTTTTGACAACAAAAAAGAGGAGATTTTTGAAAAAAATCACCCGAATGCAAAATAGCTTGCCGAAGGGACACGCGCATTGCAATAATGTCCATGTTTCGACAAGCTCAACATGACGTGATTTAGATTCCTCACATTCGTAACTTCGCGCCGTTGGCGCTCGTGCCGCGCTTAGAGAATCAGAACTGCGCGCGGGGCAACATGACGTATAAAAATGCCACACGTCATTCCGACGGGCGTCCCCTCCTCCACGCCATTCCGACGAGCGTCCCCTCCTCCACGTCATTCCGACGGGCACCTCCACGTCATTCCGACGACCGAAGGGAGGAGGAATCTGAGGACGAGATTTCTCGACTACGCTTCGCTCCGTTCGAAATGACGTATTTGAGATTTCTCACATTCGTAACTTCGCGCCGTTGACGCTCGTGCCGCGCTTAGAGAATCAGAACTTCGCGCGGGGCAGAATGACGTATTAAAGAAGAGCGCGAGGCGGAATGTCGTGTATTAAGATTTCTCACATACGTTCCTTCGGCGGGCGCTAAGGCATCGCCTTGTAGCGCTCTCCCCACGCCCTCATCGCGTCGAGGACGGGGCGGAGCGTCTCGCCGAGCGCTGAGAGCGAATAGACGACGCGGGGCGGCACCTCCGCATACGCCTCCCGCACGACGAGCCCGTCCTCCCCGAGCGACCTCAGATTGTCCGCGAGCACCTTCTTGCTGATGCCCTCCACGCTCTTCGCGATCTCCGAAAACCGTTTCGGCCCCTCGAGCAGATCGCGGATCACGAGTAATTTCCACTTGTTCCCGATGAGCCGCACCGTCGTTGCGACGGGGCATTCGGGCAATTCTTCCTTCGTCAGCATACCTTCCTCCTTTCCTCTATCCTACCGCAAAAGGATAGGATCTGTCAATCGGTTTCGAAAAGAAACCAAGTGAGAAAATGTTTATCAGGAGATAAAAAAGTAACTATCTTGCAATCCGTGCGGCGGTCTGCTATACTATAGAAAATCATTTCGGGAGGCGATCGGATGGAAAACTACACCAAGGCGAGCGTCGCAGGGGGCGCGCGCACAGAACTTCATGAGCTTTTACACCTTACGGGCGCGGAGATCAGCGTCAACGAGCTCCCCGCCGGGGCATGCGTTCCCTTTGTGCATGCGCACAAGCAGAACGAGGAGATCTACGCCGTGCTCGGGGGCGAAGGACACGCCGTGCTCGACGGCGAGACCGTACCGCTCAAAGCCGGGGACTGGCTCCGCGTCTCTCCCGCGACAAAGCGGCAGTTCTTCGCCGCGGAGAAGAGCGGGATCCGCTATCTCTGCATCCAGGTGAAGGAGCATTCGCTCGGGGGCTACACGGCGGAAGACGCCATCCTTTGAGGCATGCGGGAGATCTCACGGCTGAAGACTGCGCTGCATGAGGCGGAGGCGGTCGTGATCGGCGCGGGAGCGGGGCTCTCCGCCGCAGCGGGCTACGACTATGGCGGAGCCCGCTTTTCCGCGCTCTTCGGAGATTTCGAAAGGGTCTATGGCTTCCATGACATGTACGAGGGCGGGTTCTACCCCTTCCCCTCGCGGGAGGAATTCTGGGCGTATTGGTCGCGGTATATCCTCTGCAACCGTTACTGTCCTCCTCCCAAGCGCACCTATGAGACTCTCCTTGCCCTCGTAAAGGACAAGGACTATTTTGTGATCACGACGAACGTCGACCACTGTTTCATCCGGGCGGGGTTCGAGAAAGAGCGGCTCTTCTATACGCAGGGAGATTTCGGGCTCTTCCAATGCTCCCTGCCCTGCCACAGGAAGACCTATGACAACGAAGCGGCCGTACGCGAGATGGCAGAAAAACAGCGGGACCGCAAGATCCCGCACGGTCTCATCCCCCGCTGTCCCGTCTGCGGACGGGAGATGACGGTCAATCTGCGCAGCGACGACAGATTCGTCGAAGACGAGGGCTGGCATGCCGCCTGTGAGCGGTACATCGCCTTCCTCGGGGCGCGGAAGGATTCCCGCATCCTCTTCCTCGAGTTGGGCGTCGGATACAACACGCCCGGGATCATCAAATATCCCTTTCAAAGGATGACGGCGCAAAACAAAAGGGCGACGTACGCCTGCGTGGATCCTGCGGCGACGTGCCCCGATCGGATCGCATCCCGCTCGGTCCTTGTACGGCGGGACGCCGATGAAGCCCTCTCCCTCCTCCTTCAGTAAGGGAGCGGGGAGCGGTTGCGATAGGTGCAGAAGCGGATCGAAAAGCCGTTGTCTTCAACGGGCTCGCCCGCATGCACAAGCTCGAACGCGGGATCTGCGTCGAGATCGGGGACAAAGACCTCCGCCCCGCCGACGGCGTCCACTTTCGTGACGAGGATCTCCGTGCAATAGGGAAAGAGGGTGCGGTAAACGCTCGCCCCGCCGATGACGAACACGTCGTCTGCGGGGTATTTTTTGACCTCTACGAAGAGCTCTTCCAGATTCCGGACGGTGATGACGCCCTCACCCGCGTCCACGGGCGAGAGGACGATGTTGACGCGGTTTATAAGGGGCTTTCCTCCGGGGAAGGAACGGAGGGTGTTGAGCCCCATCACGACCGTCTTCCCCTTGGTCGTCTCACGGAAAAATGCCATATCCTTGGGGAGGGAGAACATCAGTCCGTTTCCCTTTCCGATCCCCCACTTGCTGTCTGCATGAAGAATGGCGCGCATGATGATGTTCACGCGTCCCTTTCCACGCGAAAAGAAACGCCGTGAGTAACCTCCTTGTCTGTTTTTGGTATGTTCTCCCCAGCGGAGAAGCCACTGCGCTTTGGACCCCTATTGCGTTATGCGGAATGACGTATTGAGCGCGAGGCAACATGACGTAATGGAGAACGCTTTCGCATTCACCCCTTGCTGTCCCTGAAAGGGAAAGTACCCGAGCAAAGCGAGGGGGAAAGGGTTTTGATCAACTTTCGGAAACCCCTCAGTCACTCACTTCGTTCGTGACAGCTCCCCTAATAGGGGAGCCAAGAGGAATATGCTTTCCCCAAATCCACTGCGCGGAGCAGGGTTCCCCTGCGGCAGCGCACGCAATTTGCCGCATACCTGCGGCTTGTTGTCCGTTGGAACGAACGAGAGGAACCGCGGGTTAAGGCAAAAGAGCACGTTTCCTCACGGCGATTGCTTACGA
Organism: uncultured Clostridia bacterium; assembly: GCA_947589335.1. Taxonomy (GTDB): domain Bacteria; phylum Bacillota; class Clostridia; order Christensenellales; family Borkfalkiaceae; genus Gallimonas. The sequence continues at coordinate 4,262 of CANPZH010000050.1, forward strand.
CGCGCGCGGCGCGCCGCTTGCGGCAAGCCGCAAGCGAGCAAGCAATCGCGTGAACCTAAGCAAAGAAATTTGCGAAGCCCATTCGCGTGAATTTATATCGCCACCGGGATCTTCGTCTCGAAGGGGTGGAATACGTAATTTTCCAGACGGAAGCTGTCGGCGGTGAAGGCGTAAAAATCGGAGACGGTCCCGTCCATTGAGAACTTCGGCGCGGGGAGGGGTGGACGGGAGATGATCTCCTCCGCCATCGGAATATGGCGGTCATAGAGATGTGCGTCCGCAATGACGTGCACGAGTTCCCCGGCCTCCAGTCCCGAGACCTTAGCGAACATCTTGAGCAGGACCGCATACTGCACGACGTTCCAGTTATTCGCGGTGAGCATGTCCTGCGAGCGTTGGTTCAGAATGCCGTTGAGGACATTTCCCGAGACGTTGAAGGTCATCGAATAGGCGCAGGGATAGAGGTGCATCTCATGAAGATCGGCGAAGTTGTAGAGGTTCGTGAGGATCCGCCGCGAGGCGGGATTGTGCTTCAAGTCGTAGAGCACGCGGTCCACCTGGTCGAACTCCCCCTCGGGATAGCGATACTTCTGCGCGAGCTGATAGCCGTATGCCTTGCCGATCGAGCCCGACCCGTCCGCCCAGCTGTCCCAGATGTGCGAGTCGAGGTCATGGATGTTGTTGCTCTTCTTCTGCCAGATCCAGAGGAGCTCTTTGATACAGCTCTTGAACGCCGTGCGGCGAATGGTCAGAATGGGGAACTCCTCCCTGAGGTCGTACCGGTTGACGATCCCGAACTTCTTCACGGTGTGCGCGGGCGTGCCGTCCTCCCAGCGGGGACGGACGTCCCGGTCGGTGTCCCAAACGCCGTTCTCGAGGATATCCCTGCAATTTACGATGAAGATCTCGTCTGCTCTGCTCATTTGCTCAGCTCCGTGATCGCGCTGTCGGTGCGCCGAAGGGTCTCCTCCTCGCCGAGGATCTGCTGGATCGTCCACAGATCGGGGGTATTCGCCCTGCCCGTCGTCGCAATGCGCAGGATCTCCGCGACGTCCGCAACGCTTCCGCGGTATGCGGCGGGGTCTGCCTTGTAGTCCTTCATCTCGGCGGCAAAGCCGTTCTTTGCCGCGATCTCCTTGATCTTCGAAAACCAGGTCTGCGCGTCGTCCTCACGGCGATATGCCGCGCGGAAATCCCCGAGGACCGCGGCGCAGATCTCCCTCTCCGCTCGGAAGGGATCGTGCCCTTCGGGACGTTCGAAGAAGTATTTCAGACACTCCATCGCCTGTGAAGCGGTCTTGAAATCCTTCCGCCGTTTCTTGCCGCCGATCCCCATGCAGAGCGTGAGCGCGCCGAGCATCTTCCCGCGGTCGGTGAAATACCCCTTCTGCGCGTCCGTGCCGTACTCCTCCGCCCACGTCTTGAGAAAATCGAACATCTCCTCCGCCGAGAGCCTTGAGAGCTCGTTTGCGGAAATATCGTTGAGTTTGTCGAGATCGAACAGCGTTCCGCTCTTCGACATCTTCGCCGCCGTGAAGCGGAACTCTTCGAGGGGCTTCTCGGGATTTTTCAGATACCATTCCTCGAAGTTGGAGTTGAGGAGGGTGAGCATATACACCTTGACGGCGCGGGCGAAGTACCCCTCCTTGCGGTAGAATTCGAGGGAGAGCTCGGGATCCTTGCGCTTAGAGAGCTTGCGCCTCGTCTCGCCGTCCTGCTTCATGAGCGAGCAGTTGTGCCCGTAGCGGGGACGCCGGAATCCGAGCGCGTCAAAGAGTTCGATGTGGATGGGAAGGCTCGCGAGCCATTCCTCGCCGCGGATGACGAGGGTCGTGCGCATGAAGTGGTCGTCGATGGCGTGGGCGAAGTGATAGGTCGGGATCCCGTCCGATTTGAGAATGACGACGTCCTGATCGTTCTCGGTGACGGTGATGTCCCCCTTGATCTCGTCGTGGAATCTGATCTTATTCGCGGGATCCCCCATCGACTTCAGGCGGATGACGAAGGGCTTGCCCGCGTCGAGGTTCCTGTAGATCTCCTCCTCGGAGAGGTTGCGGCACTTCGCGTATTTCCCGTAGTAGCCCGTGATCTCCTTCTTTTGGGTCTGCTCCTCGCGGAGGGCGGTGAGCTCCTCCTCCGTGCAGAAGCAGGGATAGGCCCTCCCCTCCGCGATGAGATGTTTGACGAACGCGCGGTAGATCTCCGCGCGCTGCCGCTGGTACCAGGGGCCGTAGGTGTCGTCTCCGCCGATCTCGGCGCCCTCGTCGAACTTGATGTCGAAGTATCTGAGGGCATTCTTGACCGCCTCGACCGCGCCCTCGACTTTGCGCTTTAAGTCGGTATCTTCGATCCTGAGATAGAGGATCCCCCCGCTGATATGGGCGATCCGCTCGTTCGCGATCGCCGCAAAGAGATTGCCGAGGTGGATGAACCCCGTCGGCGAGGGCGCAAGACGGGTGACCTCCGCGCCCTTCGGAAGATCGCGCGGCGGGTATTTCTCTTCGTAGCTCTGAAGGGGAGGATATTCCCCGGGCAGAAGCCGCTCTGCCAATGCCTGATAGTCCATATCTGTTTCCTCCTGAAGATTTGACCGCTATTCGGCTCTCTCCTTGAGCAGCGAGAGCGTCTCCGGCGCGGTCTCCGCAAATCCGTTTTCGATGTCATGTACGAGGGCGACCGCCGCGGAGAGCATGGGCGTCTCCACGCCGAGCCGCTTCCCCTCTCTCACGACCGCTCCCGCGACGAGGTCGACGTCGCACCGCCGCCCCGCCTCGAGATCTTTGAGCATGCCCGAGCGGATGTCTTTATGCTTTTTCATGGCAACGGGCAATACGATCCCCGCAAAGGGAGAGGAGAAGAGTTTGAGAATGTCGTGCCCGTTCTGGACGAGGGACTTGCAGCCCGCCGCCCTTGCGACCGAGATCGTCTCCCGCATGAGCACGAGGACGAGCTTCTTCTCCCTCTTTGCGAGCGTTCCGAAGGTGAGACCCGTGCACGCCGAGAGGGTCGACAGCGAGGCGTTCACGACGAGCTTGCTGTATCGGATCTCCGCAAGATCCCCCACCGTCACCGTAAAGGCGGACGAGAGAAGTTTTTCGAGTTCTTTGAGCTTGTCTCCCTTTCCGTATGCGCCGATCGCAAGCTCCGGCCGTCCCTTTGAGTGCAGGACGACCTTTCCAGGCGCCTTCAGCTCCGCTCCCCAGCCGAGGGCGCAGCCGTAGACCCTGTCTCTGCCCAAAATTTCGGCGAGCCCCGCCTCGGGCAAGCCGTTCTGAACGGTGACGAGCGCGCCGTCCTCCTTGAGGAAGGGACGGAGGAATTCCGCCACTCCGGCGTTCCCGCGCTGTCTCGTCGCGAGGAAGATGAGGTCGTACTCCCCCGTCATCTCCCCGGGAAGATAGGCGGGATACCCCTCCGCCTTCAGCGCCGCCGTGTGCGCTTCGTTCCGCGTGACGAGGTCGCAGACCGTCCCGCTCTCCCGCAAAAAGGCGCCGAGGCTCGTCCCCATCGCGCCCGCTCCGTAGATACAGATCCTCATAGCAGCCCCGCGATCTCCTCCGCGATCTCCTCCGCGGATTTCCCGCCGCAGTCGACGGTGAGATCCGCATACCGTTCATAGAGGGGCGCGCGCTCTTCGAGCAAGCCCGGAAGATCCCGCACCTCCCCGCGCATGACGACGCCGCGCGCACGGAAATCGGGGATCCGCCGCCCGATCTCGGCAGGGTCCTGCCTGAGATAGACGGTCTTCCCCGTCTCTTTGAGCCGCTTTATCGCAGTTTCCGAATAGACGGCGCTCCCGCCCGTCGCGATCACACACCTGTCCGCCCGCGAAAGTCCGCAGTTGACCCTCGCCTCGAGCAAGAGAAAGTTCTCCGCGCCCAGCCTTTCGAGCAGCTGCGGGAGCGGAGCGCCCTCCTCCGCCTCGATGACGCGGTCGGAATCGGCAAAGCCGTAGCCGAGTTTTTCCGCGAGAATTCTGCCCGCGGAGCTCTTTCCCGCCGACGGCATTCCGATGAGTACCACATTCGCCATAGATCCCGTCCATTATAATATAAAGCGGCGGAAATGTCAACGGCCGTGGCGAGGAAGGCAGGAAATTTTCCTATGTTCATTTTGCTTGACAAATCGCAGACGGGGTCCTATAATGGGAAAAAAAGGAGGTTCCTTATGAAAAAAAGACACATTTTATTGTCCTGTACCCTTCTCGTTGCCTCTCTGCTGCTCCTCCTCTGCGGCTGCAGCTCCTACACGGGGATCCGCACCGCCTTCGAGGACGCGGGATACATCGAGAATGAGTCGCTCGGGGCCTATCAGCAGGAAGTCGCTGCGGCCATCGGGTCTGACTTCGACGACGTCTGCACCGTCCACCTCTTCACCCGCGCCGCCACCGGGCTCGGCGACATCGGCCAAATGGCGGTCGCCCTCATCCTCGAGTTCCACTCCACGGACGAGATGAACAGGCAGATCGAGGCGAGCGAGACCTTGAAGGGTCTGATCAAAGACGTTCAGACTTCCGACTATGTGAGCGGGAACTGCGTGCTCCTTGTCAATTTCGGAAGCGACACGCTCGATATCTTCAAGAGCACCAAATAATCCCGTCTGCGGGGAAAAATTTCTCTTTTTTCGGAAAACGTGCAAAAATAACTTGTCTTTTCCCTCCGTCTATGGTATAATTCCATTCGAAAATCGCAATGAAAGGATAAGCTGCAATGAAAGATACCGCTTTTTGGTCCAGCCTGCTCGCTCCTCTTCCGAGCGACGCTGTCTATAACACCTACCTCGCCGTCAGCCTCACGCTCATCATTCTGATGTTCGTGTCCGCTCTCGCGGCGATCATCCTCGTCCTGCTCCAGCCCGGCAACTCGCAGGGCATCGACGCGCTCGGCGGTTCGAGCGAGACCTTCTACGGCAAGAACAAGGGAAGATCGACCGAGTCCGTCCTCAAGAGATGGACGATCGCATGTCTCGTCGTTTTGACGGTTCTCGCGATCGTGTTCTTCATCCTTCAGGTCGATGCGATCTGGGGCGCCTGAGAAAACCAAACCCGAGAAGAGCGGCCGGAAACGAGCTGCTCTTTTTTTGACTCTTTCCGCGCTGCGGTAACGAATATGAACGCAAAACGATCTCTGCTCGAAAAAATCAAAGACGGCTCGTTCGCCCTTCTCACCGACGGGGAGATCTCCAAAAAACTCCGCCTCGGAAGACGGGAGAGCGCCGCCGTCCGTGAAATGCTCCTCTCCCTCTGCCGGGAGGGCGAGCTCCTCTGCGACAGCCGTTCCAGATTCGGTACGGCCGCGCAGTTCCACGCCGTGCGCGGCGTGTTCACGGGGAACGAGCGCGGATTCGGATTCGTCACTCCCGAAGACGGCGAAGACCTCTTCATCCCTCCCCGCGCGACGGGAGGCGCCCTGCACGGAGACACCGTCCTTGCGGCCAGGGTCTTTGGAAGATCCTGCGACGAAGGCGAAGTGCTCGCCGTGCTCTCCCGCGGATACCCCGAGCTCGTCGGCACATACCGCCGCGCGGACGGCGGCGGC
>CANPZH010000051.1 GCA_947589335.1 uncultured Clostridia bacterium
CCTCGACTACGAGGCACGGAGTAACATCATGTGGACGGCGACGTGGGCGCTCAACACCCTGATCGCCAAGGGAAAGAGCGAGGATTGGATGGTACACATGCTCGGGCAGGCAGTCGGCGCCTATACCGACGCCACCCATGGCATGACCCTCTCCGCCGTGACGATGCCCTATTACCGCTTCCTTCTCCCCTATGCCACGGCAAAGTTCGCCCGCTATGCGGAGAACGTCTGGCAGGTGGATCCCGCAGGGAAGTCCGAGACGGAGATCGCCCATGAGGGACTGAACCGCATGGAGGCATGGATGAAACAGATCGGCCTCGTGATGGATCTCACCGCCCTCGGCGCGACGAGAGACATGCTCGACGGCATCGTAAAGAGCACACTCATCATGGACGGAGGCTATAAGGTCATGACGGAGGCGGACATCCGCGCCGTGCTTTCCGCAAGTTTTTGATCCCCCTTATTTGAACGATCGGCGGCGGAGAAACGCCGCAAAGGAGAATGATATGGAAAAGAAAAGATTGGTGGCATATTTTTCGGCGAGCGGAACGACGGCAAAGGCGGCGAGTCTTCTCGCAAGGGCGGCGCATGCGGATCTCTTTGAGATCGAACCGAAGATCCCCTACTCGGCGGCAGACCTCGACTGGACGAACAAGAAGAGCCGTTCGTCGGTCGAGATGAACGACCCCGCCTCCCGTCCCGAGGTCAAGAGCCGCGTCGAAAACATGGCAAGTTACGATACGCTCTTCCTCGGCTTCCCCATTTGGTGGTACACCGCGCCCACGATCATCAAGACCTTCCTCGAAAGCTACGATCTTGCGGGGAAGCAGATCGTCCTCTTTGCGACGAGCGGCGGGAGCGGGCTCGGGAAGACGGAGAGCGCACTTCGGCCCTGTGCCCCGAACGCCGTATGGAAGGGCGGAAAGCTCATAAACGGCGCGACGGAGAGCGCGCTTGCCGCTTGGGCGGAAAGTCTTTCATAGCGCCCTATTCCGTACCATGCGGGCGCGAGCCCGACAAAATAAAAAGGAGTTTGAGATGAAAAAGATCACGCAGGATGCGGGAAGAAAGTCTTTGGGCGAATTCGCCTCCGACTTCGCGCACTTTAACGACGATATTCTCTTCGGCGAGAATTGGAACAATCAAGATATCGGCCACAAGACGCGGTGCATCATCACCGTCGTCGCGCTGATGGCCTCGGGGATCACCGACAGTTCCCTCAGATATCACTTGGAGAATGCCAAAAAAGCGGGCGTGACGAAAAAGGAGATCGCGGCGGTCATCACGCATGTCGGCTTCTATGCGGGCTGGCCCAAGGCGTGGGCGGTCTTCAACATGGCAAAGGACGTCTGGGCGGAGGAGAGCGCAGAAACGGAAATGGCAGCGCATGAGAATGCGATGGTCTTCCCCATCGGCGCACCCAACGACGGTTTCAAGCAGTATTTCAGCGGAAAGAGCTACCTTGCGCCCGTATCCAAAGAACAAGTTGGAATTTTCAACGTCACCTTCGAGCCGGGTTGCAGAAATAATTGGCATATCCACCATGCGACGAAGGGCGGCGGACAGATCCTCATCTGCGTCGCAGGACGCGGCTGGTACCGGAAAAGACGCCGTGGAGATGAAACCGGGCGATTGCATCAACATTCCCGCGGGCGTCAAACACTGGCACGGCGCGGCAAGAAACAGTTGGTTCTCCCATCTTGCGATCGAAGTCCCGGGCGAAATTTCCTCCAACGAGTGGTTGGAACCCGTAGCAAACGAAGAATACGACAAACTTCCGTGAGGCATGATATGGCGCTTACGGTCAACATCTACTACACGGGAACGGGCGGCAATGCGAGAAAATTCGCGGAGGAGATGAAAGAAAGCGGCCTTGTGGATCGGATCCGCGCCGAAGAGGGAAATCTTCGCTACGAGTACTTTTTCCCGATGGACGACCCAGAAACCGTCCTTCTCATCGACGAATGGGAAAGCGAGGAGGTCCTTGGGCTTCATCACAAGAGCCCGATGATGGCGGAAATTTCCGTCCTCCGCGAGAAGTATCATCTCAAAATGCGGGTGCAAAAATTCACCGTAACCAAGTAGCGGGAAGCCCCGCGCGGAAACCGATAGGATAGCATGAAAGGAGGAACGCATGAAGGGATATCTGAAGACCCATCGGTGGGCGAGAATTTTGCTTTGTATCCTTTTGGGGCTGTTGATTTTTATCATTCTGCTCCTCTCCGCCGCGTTGCTCTTCCTCAATTTCTATCCTCCCTTCGGCGGGAGCGCAAGCAAGGAGAAGCGGGAGGAATACGCTCTCCGCGCCGAAAATTACTTTGACGGGGCTTTCCACAACACCGGCACGTTCACTCTCATGACCGAGACGGACGATCCCTACAGGGGCAGGACGAGCGGAAAAGGACGGACTCCGAGCGAAAAACTTCCGATCGCAACGCCTGCATTTTTGCAAAATCCTTCGGAGGACGATCTGACGGTCACCTGGCTCGGACACTCGACCACCCTTCTGCAGATGCAGGGAATGAATATCCTCTTCGATCCCGTTTTGAGCATGATCTCCTCCCCCGTTTCTTTCGTCGGTTCCGAGCGGTTCAGCGATCTCCCTATCACGGCGGAAGAGCTGCCGTATATCGACCTTGTGATCGTCACGCACGATCATTACGATCATCTCGACTATCCGACGATCAAGAAGATCGACGGCAAAGTCGGGAAATACATCGTACCGCTCGGCGTTGAAAATCATCTCGAGCGCTGGGGAGTATCGGAAGAGAAGATCGCCGCCGTCGCCTGGTGGGAGGAAGTTGAAACAGACGGGCCCACCGTCGTCTGCACCCCCTCGCGGCACTATTCGGGGAGAAAGATGATCGACCAAAACGACACCCTTTGGGCGTCGTGGGTGCTGAAAAACGAACGCTATCAAATCTTTGAGAGCGGCGACACGGGCTTCGGCGATCAGTTCGGGGAAATTTATGAAAAATTCGGGGAATTCGATCTTGCCCTTATGGACTGCGCGCAGTACTCTACGAGGTGGCACGATGTGCACATGTTCCCCGAGGAAGCGGTCACGGCTTGCGGGATCTTGCACGCCAAGGCGGCGATCCCGATCCATTGGGGCGCGTTTTCCCTCTCCGACCATGCGTGGGACGACCCCGCCGAACGCTTTTGCCTGCGCGGCGAGGAAGTCGGCCTCCCCGTCGTAACGCCGAAGCTCGGCGAAACGGCGCAGTGGAGCGATCTTCTCGGCTATACGCAGCGTTGGTGGCGGGAGATTGCATAAAAATATTCGAAAAAACGGAAATGAAAAAGAAGTTATTGATTTTGATCGCCGCGCTCTGTTCGCTCCTCTTTGCCCTTTCGGCCTGCGGGGAAAGCGGCGCGGAGAAACCCGCTCCCGCGGATCCCTCGAAGATCCTCGTTGCATACTTTTCCGCGACCCATCACACCGAGGGCGTCGCCGAAAAGATCGCGCAGGCGACGGGCGGAACTCTGCATGAGATCGTGCCCGAAACGCCCTATACCGCGGAAGATCTCGATTACAACAGCGATTGCAGGGCAAATGCCGAACAGCGGGATCCCTCTTCCCGCCCCGCGATTCAAGGTAGCGTTGAGAATATGGCGGAATATGACGTCCTCTTCCTCGGCTATCCCATCTGGTGGGGCGAGGCCCCGAAAATTATCTATACTTTCCTCGAAGAATACGATCTTACGGGCAAGACGGTCGTCCCCTTCTGCACTTCGGGCTCCAGTGGGATCGGATCGAGCGCACAGCATTTACACGCCCTTGCGGAGGGCGCAAATTGGCTCGAGGGCAAACGCTTCCCGCAAGACGCTTCCGAAAGCGCGGTCGGGGAATGGATCGCCTCTCTCGGGCTCAAGCCCGCCGCAGGAGATCCGGAGGAAAAGACGGAGAGTGGCACAATGACCGATACGATCTATCTGACGATCGGAGATCGAGAGATCGCCGTAAAGCTCGAAAAAAACGCCGCCGCGGACGCTCTTCTCGAGCTCTTGCGGGAGAGCGACATCACTTATACCGCGCACGGCTACGGCGGGTTCGAGATGGTCGGAGCGCTCGGACATTCCCTCCCCCGCAGCGACGAACGCATGACGGCGGAGGCGGGCGACGTCATCCTCTATTCGGGAGATCAGATCGTCCTATTCTACGGCAGCAATACTTGGAGCTATACCAAACTCGGGAAGATGCAGGACGTCTCTTCGGGTGAGATCGAAGAGCTCCTGACTGCCGCAGACGGGATAGCGGTGACGATCGGTTTGAAATAGAGCCCTCCCCGTCCGCAGTCCGATCCCCCCTCCGCGGATCCGCCCTTTCATTCGTATGACAGCAAAATGCGCGCTTGCGCGTCGCCGATCGGCGACGCGCAAGCGCGCAGATGTTTTATCGGTGATTATATTTACGGCCTCTTCCTGCGGACAAGTATGACCGCGGCTAAGACGAGCGCCGCGAGCACGACGGCAGCGGGGATCGTGACGGCCGGCCAGATCAGGGGATTTCCGCCGTTGAGCGGCTTTACCGGCGTTTCCGAGACGATCTCGAATTCCACCTTATCGACCGCATAGTTCCCGCCCGTGTATCGCGCAGTCGCCTTCAAGACGCAGTCGGACAGCGCGGTGAGGGAATCCTCCTCCCACACGAATCCCTCCGGCAGGGCGATATCGGGCAGGCTTTCGAAACTTTGCACATGGATCGTGGTGTCGATCGCGCTCGCCGCTGCCTTCCCGATCGCAAACAGGGCGGTCAGAGCTCCCGTGTAATTTCCGATCCCGCGGAGCAAGACCATGGCGGCTCCTCCCGCGTTGACGTTATTGACATAGGAGATCGCATAGTCGGTCCCCTCCGTCAGCTTTTCCCCGCCGTCGGTGACGGAAACAGGCGGCTCGATCGCGCTCCCGGTATAGACCAGGCCCTCCGCCTCGACGGCTGCCCTGCAGCCGCTGAGATCCTTCGGTAAGACCGTAAATTTTGCCTTGCTCTCCGCGGATCTGAAATTCTTCGATTCCCCGATGATCGCCTTGATCCAATAGACGCCCGCATTCTGCGGGGGATCCGCCCGATAGCTCCCCTCCTCCTCCGAGGCGTAGAGATAGGAAACCGCTGCGTCTTCCTCCTCTCCCGAGACGGAAGGAAGAGCGGGATCGCCGAACGTCCAATCCTCCTGCGAGACCGAAAACGCGCGTCTTTCCGCCTTTCCGATCGCAAAGGACAGCGTCACGGAGCCTCTGTATGCCCCAATGCCCGTCACCGTCAAGGCAGCCTGCCCCGCGTCGGTATTGTCTTCACAGGTCACGGCGTAATCGACCCCCTCATGCAGCCGGAATCCGCGGAAGACGACGTCGACGGACGGGACGACCGGTTTGCCCGTATAGGTATATTCGCCGCCGATCTTGACGTCGGCTTCGGAGAGATCGGCCAAATCGGGCGGGTCGGAGTCGATCCTGTTGACATAAAAATCGCAGGTCGTGAGCTGATAGCACTGCCTGTCTTCGCCGACGTATCTCAGCGAGACGGGATAGGGCGTGAGCCCGTATTCCAGATCGCAGTCCCTGTCGATCCATTCCCAATCCACGGGGATCGGGACCTGGTGCAGCCTGACGGTATTCCGGTAGACTTCGACCGTCCCGCTCATGAAATTCGGGGGATTTCTGCGCTTTGCCACTTCGAACGCGGTCTCTCTCGTCCCGAAATAGTCGCCCGCTCCGCGGAGGATCACCGTTGCCGTCCCGGGAGTGACATTATCTTTGAGACTGACCGTGTAGTCGCTCCCCTCGCGGAGTTGTTTGTCTCCGAAAAACACCTTCAGATCGGGGATCTGCTCCTTTCCCCTCTCGTAAAACAGCAGGCGGTTTTCGATCTCCACCCTCGCATAGTGCAAGTCGTTGCCGAGGTCCTTCTCCCGCGGGACGGTGCGGGTGACGGCTCGGATCCTCGCGGACATGTTGTCGCTCGAGGTGTCCGCATAATGGAAACTGTCTTTGTAGCTCGTCCAAACGCCTTGAGAAAAGCGGTAGGTCATGTCGTTGACCGATCCCCCTCCGTCGACGGCGCATGGCAGAGGGACGCTCTCATGATAGGCGTTCGTGCAACTGACGACGATCGAGAAGTATTCGCCCTGGTCCAGATCGAGCGGGGTCTCAAGGTCGATCGTGTGCAGCCCCGGGCGGTCAAGGCGGACGCTCAGTTCCGCCGAGAGGTCCCCGCCCGTCGGCTCGTTCCCGTCGTCGTTGACGTTGCCGGGGTTGACGGACAGACGCCGATAGATCTTGATGTTCGCGTCGAGATCGCTCTGTCCGCTCACGACGGTGACCGCGCTTAACTGCTCCTGCAGGGAGGAGGTCGAAAGTTTCGCCTCGTAAACGGCTGCCTGCGCCTCCGCTGCGTAGCTTCTCATGCTTGTCTCGAGCTGCCCGTCGTAGTAATAGAGATTCGGATAATCCTCCTTTTTCGCAAGATCCACCGCATAGATGTTGTCGGTCAGAAAGGACCGGTAGGAGAGATAATAGCAATATACGCCCGTGCCCTTGTCCATGCCGTAGGGTCCCCAGCTGTTCTTCACGATCCATGCGCCGTTTGCGGAGGGTTTGTCGGGATAGAACAGATTGCTGTCGATCCCGTCGTCCCAACCGACGATCACGGAGGCATGGTTGGTCGCCTCCCCCTTGCTGTAATAGAGGTAGGGATTGTTGCCGCCGGGCGAACGGTATTCGATCGTCACCGCCCCGTATTGCAGAATGGCGCGCTTGATCGACGCCTCATCGTTTGGGATCCGCAGATAGCTCTGCACGAAATATTCCGACTCGGAGACAAAACTTGCGATCTCTTCATCCCCCGAATCATAGGTCGTCTTCTGGTCGACCGGGGAAAATCCCTGCGACATCGCCGCAAACACGTCGTGGGCGTAAGCGCCCTGGTTCCAATCCCCGCTGAAGCGGTCGTTCGCCGTCAGAAAAAGCGGATCGTGCCGTCCGTCGCGGTTGAAACTCAGATAAGCCGCCACGTATTCGTCGAGATCGAGATTGTCTTTGTCGGCGGACGGGTCGATCCCCTCGCGCAAGATGCTTGCCTCCGCCGCGCCGATCGCCGCATATGCCCAGCAGATGTTTTTGTCCAACTGGTTTTTCTCCGGCGTGATATAGCCGTAGGTCCTTCCGTCGAAGGCGGAAAGGCTCTGCGCCCAGACGTCGAGCTGCGCGCCGTCCGCGCTTCTCAGCTCGGAAAGATTTTTCGGCGCGTCCGCGCGCATCCCTTCCGCGGCATAAGCGGACGTCTCCATGCGGCTATGATATAAGCCGAAAAGACCGCCCGCGCACAGCGCGGCGAAGATATATTTTTTCATGAGTGTCTTCCGCATCTCGGATCTTCCTCTTTCGCGCGTCCCCCGGCTCAGCAGACGATGGGCGCCCAGGCAAAGGGCAGCAGGTCTTTTGCCTGGACTTTGACCGGCTTCCCCCGCTCGTCGTTTACGATCACATTGATCTCGGGACAGTATTCAAAGAGCATCTGGCGGCAATTCCCGCAGGGCGGGATCACGCCGTTCGGGGCCTTCTCATGCGCGGCGACGATCGTCTCGAACTCCCGTTCTCCCGCCGAGATCGCGATCCCCATTGTGATATATTCCGCGCAGGAACCGTGGATCCCGTCGCAATTCACGCCCCGATAGATCTTTCCGTTTGCGCACCGAAGTGCACAGCCGACCGTGTGACGGTACACGCCGTCGTCGAAATTTTCCTTCAAGACCTCAAGCGCGGCCTCGATCAGGGCCATGTCGGCTTCATTGCATTCCGCTCTTTCCATCTCCGTCCTCCCGGTCTGCCTTGCATGTATTATAACATACCCTGCGCCGCTTCGCAAGGGTTTTCCGCCGTCTCTCTTTTGTGGTATCATGGCAATATGGACAAAATCGCATACTATCTGAACAAACAGAAGCTGCCCTCGCCCACAGACGGCAAGTTTCTCTACTGCTATCCCGCCGGGGAGAAAACGGCGACCTTTTACGCCGGGAACAGGGGATATCTGACCGTCGAAGTCTGCGAGCGGGATTGGGAGACGCTCATCGAGATGGACCGGTCGGAGTATAACAACGACCGAAGATATCGCCGTCATACCGCCTTTTTGCCGGACGTAGAGACCGAGGACATTCTCTCGCTTGCGGAGCGGGAACGGTTCATCGACCTGAAAGCGGACGCGGACGCCATGTCCGAAGACCGGTCCGGATACGAATATGCCGGCCGTCTCACGGAGCGGGAGCGGGAGATCTACACCCTCTGCGTGATCGAAGACCGAACGCAAAGAAAGGCGGCAAAAGAGCTGCATGTTTCGAAGAGCAGCGTCTCAAATGTGCTCAAAAAGGCGATGGAAAAGATCCTCCGCGCGAAATTGGAGAAGGCCTCTCCCGAGGAATACGTCTGCAGATGTTGGGACATCTTTTTGGAGACGGGCGCCATGCCAAACGATTCAGACGTCGAACTGGAATTCATCCTCCGCTCCCTCGGGCCCGATCTGATCGTCTTTCTCCGCGGGTATTACAGCGTCGGCGAACTCTGCCGGCACATTCTGAAATACGCCCTCTTCGGCGAGGACGGAATCGCGGAGGAGATCGAAGAGTACCGAAGGACGGCGAGCGAAAAAGAACTGCAACGCTTCGAGGCGCATTACGGCGGGAAGCCTCCCCTTCTGCAGGCCGTCTATATCAGACTGCGGGCGGAGATCTGCCGCCGTCGGCGATCGGGGCTCGGGGATTCAAACAGAGTCGAAACAAACATCTGCGCCCGCGCGGAGAAGATCGCAAAGCGTTTGAAAATGACCCCGCGGGACTTCTTCGCTCGGCGTTTTTGCCCCTACTTTCTGAAATCGCGGAAGAAGAGGATCGCGCGGTTCCTCCGTTCCTATCCGAAGCGGAAGGGCCCGGAGCGGCTCTTCCCCCTGATCGTAAGCGATCCGAAATTCTTCAAGATCTACTCGGAGCAAGGTGAAGAATGCCCTTCCGGGTCGTGCGGAGCGGATTTTTTCAAGTCCTTTTTCCTATGACGTCCTATCTCGAACGCCCGATCCCCTCCCGTTTCCGAGTCGGCCTCGCTACAGATCGACTCTTTCGAACCTTCTCGCGGAAAGCGCGGCGGAGATCGCCGTCATCGCGCCGTACAGGGCAAGCCCCGCAAACAAAACGACGAGCTTTACGCCGTAGTTTTCGGGATCGGACGAGGCAATCGGCACATAAAACGGCAAATGACGGATCAGAATCAAAAGTCCGATGAGGACGAACTGCACCGCCGTTGATACCACAAACGGCGCACCGACAGTATTCGGACGCGAGCAGTGTAAAGGGAAAAACGTAAGATTGAATGCGCCCAAGAGAAAAGCGCCGAATCCGCAGAAGGCGAGATTTGCGCTGTTTCCCGCAAGATTTATCAGCATCGCTTCGGGAAACGTCGCTTGTTTGATGGCGATACAAATCGCCGTCAAAGCGAGGAGCGCACATTGAAACGTGGCGGCGACTATGATCCGCGCAAGCGGCACATTCCGTTTTTTGACAGGGAGCGAACAGGTAAACGACGGATCCCCATTCTCCCGCGCCGACAAAGAGATAAAGAAAACGGACAGTCCCGAAAAGAAGAAAATCACTTCATAGGGGTAGTTCGGCACAAAGACAAGCGCCGCAAACGCCAGAAAGACGAATGCCGTCGGATGCAGACAGAGGGAAAATTCTTTCTTAATGAGCGCTTTCATTTTGCCTCCTTTTTTCCCATTCGAGGTGGATCATGATCTCGTCGAGCGTCGCTT
>CANPZH010000052.1 GCA_947589335.1 uncultured Clostridia bacterium
GAGCGGCCTCCGCATCGGGTTTTTCTCCCTCGTCCCCGAGCTCGACAATCTCACCCTCGCCGAAGCGGGCACGCTCTCCTTCGGAAAGTCCGAACACTGGACGGCGCCTCCTCCCGATAAGCCCGATGAACCGGATAAGCCCGATACGCCTCCCGATGAACCGGATAAGCCCGATGAGCCCGAAAAGCCCGATACCCCGTCCGACACCCCGTCCGAAACGCCCGGGGACGCCGAACAGCCGTCCGAGACCGAAAAGGGCTGCGGCGGTGCGATCGGGATCTCTTCGGCGGCGGTATGTTCGGCCGTGATCGCAGCGTCTGTCTGCTGCCTGAAAAAGAAAAAGGAGAAAGACGATGAATAACAAACGGATCGCAGCCATCCTCCTGAGCCTCTGCATGGTATTCGGCTTCGCCGCCTGCGGAGAGACCTCGTCCGGCAAGGAAGAGCCCGGCGGCCAGACGCCCGTGGAAGACCCCGAAAAGAACCCCGAAAAGGATCCCGAAAAGGATTCGGAGAAAGATCCCGAGAAGGACCCCGAAACCGATCCCGACAAGCCCGAAGATACGGGCGTTTCCGAGCTCACGTTCGAAGAGGATATCCGCGAAGACTACATCAACTGGTTCGGGCGGAACCTCTACAGCGCGCGGGGAGAGTCGGTCGCCTGTAACAATACCGCCTCGGGATTCGAAGTCGCCTTCTACGGCACCGAGCTCACCTTCGACTATGTCAGCGAAGAGGTCACGCAGAGCCCGGGATTCCTCACGGGGGACTGCTATCTCTGCATCCAGGTCGACGGCTCCGAGGACTACGTGTCGAGTGCGAGCTTTACCCGTCTTCCCCGCCGGCGGAGCGAGGGCAAATTCACCCTCGCCAAGGGCTTGGAGGAGGGACTGCACACCGTCGCGGTCTATAAGGCGACGGAGGCATTCTGCATCACGCTCGAGGTCTTCGGGATCAAGACGGACGGATTCTTCCTCGATCCTCCCGAGAAAAAGGCCCTCAAGGTGGAGGCGTTCGGAGATTCGATCGTCGCAGGGCGCGGGAGCAACCGCGAACCGGGCGCGACGGAGACGGACGCAAGCCCTCAGGAGAACGGCATGGCGTCCTATGCGGCATTTGCGGCGCGGGCGCTCGGGGCACAGTACAACACCTTCTGCGTGAGCGGTTCCTGCGTGGGCAATTACTACCACGGCACGGACGCCAAGGGCAACGAGTACAGCAACGAGGGTGCGGTCGTCATTCCCTCGATGATCGAGAACTATTCTCCCTCGGCGAATGCGATGTATCCCTGGGACTTCTCCCTCTATCAGCCCGACGTCGTCTTCATCGAGATGGGGACGAACGACATCATCGGGAACTACACCTACCGCTACCGGGACTTCGAAGACCAGCTCCGCACCAATTATGCGAACTTCATCAAAAAACTCAGGGGCGTGTACCCGTCTGCGAAGATCGTCGCCTGCTGCGGCTCCTTCTCCTATACGAAATACCCCGTCCATCCCTATAATTCCATCTTTTCCGAGATCGTGAAGGAGTTCGAAGAGGACGGGAACGTCTACTGCTACACCTTTGCATCCCCCTGCAAGAAGGGGCACCCCGCATATTCCGAGGCGCAGAGCTTCGGCAACAGTTTAGCGGAGTTCGTCCGCGGGATCCTTTAAGGAGGTTTTCATGATCATCGGAAAGATCCTTGCATGTATGCTTCCCATTCCGCTCTGTTTTGCGATCTGTTCGGGCTGCGGCTCCGCGCCCGAAGGCCCTGCGGAGCGGCCCGGAGATCACGGCGCCGAGACGCCCGAAACACCCGAAACCCCGGAGACGCCCGAAACGCCCGAGGGACCCGCGGAGGGGCCCTCCGAAGAGCTCCTTTCCGAGCTTGTCTTTTCGGAATCTCTCAGGGAGGAATACGTCAACTGGTACGGCAGAGTCCGTCCGGACGGGGAGAAGACCGATTTTTCCAACTCCGCCTCGGGATTCGAAGTGTCCTTTACGGGCACGCGCCTGACGGCGACGGTCGTCTCCGCGGAGTCGGCTGCCCCGAACGAGGCGGCGGGGAACGCCTATGCCTACGTCTTTCTCGACGGACAGACCAACTACCGCCGCGCGGAGAAGATCGAATTCAACAATACGGGGAAGCCGACGGAGTACGTCCTTGCCGATCTTCCCGACGGGGAACACACCGTGCGCCTGATCAAGTGCACGGAGCCGAAGTACGGCACCGCCGCGCTCGTCTCGCTCAGGACGGACGGCGGATTCCTGACGCCTCCCCCCAAGCCCGCTTTGAAGTTCGAACTGCTCGGCGATTCGATCATGAGCGGGAGCGAGTGCATGCGCGGGGGCTCGGGGGCGGACAGCATGCTGACCGAGAGCGAAAATTCTCTCGCGAGCTACGGCTACGTCGCGGCGAGCCGCCTCAAGGGGCAGATCCATGCGATCACCCGCTCGGGCGCGCTCGTCAGCGGATACAAGGGCTTTCCCGACATTCCGCGCTACTACGACAATTACAGCCAGATCGACGACACCCCCTGGGATTTCTCCCGCTACCAACCCGACGTCATCATCCTCGATCTCGGCACGAACGACCGCAACATCTCCGCGCCGGACAGCCTGATCAGGGAGACTTATCTCGCCTTTTTGCGCCATCTGCGGGAGAAGAACCCGTCGGCGGCGATCGTCTGCTGCGAGGGCGCGATCCTCGACAACCTCTCGGAGCTCACCCGCGAGATCGTCGGAACGGTGCGGGCGGAGGGGGATGAATCGGTCTTTTACTTCCATCTCCCCGTGCGGCATACGACGGGGCATCCCACCGAAAACGACCACTACGAGAACGGGCTCGCGCTCGCCGTATTTTTGAAAGAAACCTTGGATTTTCTCGCTTGAGGCGGGGAGAATCGCTTGCGATAAATCGCAAATCCATGTAAAATACATTACGGGGAAAATCCCCCGGGAACGCAAAGGAGTGATCTTATGCCCACAAGGCCGGAAAACCGAAAAAAGAGGATCAGAAGGGAAGACGTTGCGCGCGTCGCCGGCGTCTCTTCCGCGACCGTCTCGTACGTTCTGAACGGAACGAAGCGGCTCTCTTCCGAAGTGGAACAGCGGGTGCTGGCGGCCGCCCGCGAGCTCAACTATATGCCCGATCTTGTCGCCCGTTCCCTCGCCGGAAGCCGTTCCGGCACGATCGCGCTTCTCACGACGGACATCGCCAACGTCTATCAGCTCGAGGTCATCCGGGGGCTGCAGTCGGAGGCGCTGAAACACGACTACGTCGTCATCGTCCTCGACGCATTCGGCAACGCGGAGCGGTATGTCGAACAGCTCATCGCCCGCCGCGTGGACGGGCTGTTCATCTCGACCGGCCCCGACTTTCTCTCGGACGACCTTCTCGGCAAGCTCCGCGACGCAGACATCAAGGTGCTTGCGGACTTCTCGCGCATGACCTTCCTCCCCGAGATCTCCTACATCATGTCCGACCACTACGACGGCATGCTGCAGGCGGTGCGGCATCTGACCGGGCTCGGGCACACGAAGATCGGCTATCTAAGCGCATTCGACGAGTCGTGCATCTACGACGTCCGTCTGGAGGCATTCCGCGAGGCAGTCGGGAAATTTTTCGATGAGCCGCCGCGCGTCGTGCTCGGCGAATGGCCCTATTCCTCGACCGAGGAGCTGGGCGAGGGGCTCATGATGCAGATGCTCGAGCGCTATCCCGAGGTCACGGCCGTCATCGCCACGAACGATCTGATGGCGATCGGCGCGATCAAGGCGATCCGCTCGACCGGCAAATCCGTCCCCGAAGACTATTCGGTCATCGGCATCGACAACATCGCGCGGAGTGCGACGAACCGTCCTCCGCTGACGACCATCGACCAGGACGGACGGGCGTTCGGCGCGAAGATCTTCCACATTCTCAAAGACAGCATCACGAACAACATCACGTCGAGGAACATCGTCCCGATGCGGCTGATCGTGCGCGGCTCCACGGGGATCTGCGCGGGAAAGGATCCAAAGGATCTTCCCGCCGCCGAAGAACGCTTCGAAGAGCGCTTCGAAGAGCGCGCCGAATAGCGGGTCTTGCCCGCGGCGTCCTTTGAGAGACGGCATAAAAAAATCCCCGCCGCGGGGCGGGGAGGAGGGCTTGGTCAGACGATGATCGGAAGTCCCTTTAAGTCGGAGAGACGGTCTTTCGGGATCTCGTCGAGCACGACCTTGTCGAACTCGGACAGATCTTTGAAGAGATAGTTCCCTTCCTCGGTGAACTTGGTATGATCGGCAACGAGGATGCGGACCTTCGAACGGTCGAACACGGTGCGCTTGATGTCCCTCTGGTCGAGGGAGGTCTCATAGGCGCCTCTGCCGATGATCGCCGCGCAGGAGGCGAGCATGAGGTCGAAGTGGAAATCGGAGAGCAGCGTGTTCGCCCAGCTCCCCGTGATGGAGATGGCGGTCGTGTCGATCGTCCCTCCGGGGACGATCAGGTTGATCCCCTTGATGCGGGTGAGACGGAGCGCCGTCTCGAGATTGTTGACGACGACCGTCTTGTTGCTGAGGTTCATGCGCTGGGCGAGCGCGAGCACGGTGGACGAGCTGTCGAGGAAGATCGTGCGGTAGTCCGAACGCAGGGCCTTGAGGGCCTTGGTCGCGACGACCTCCTTCTCATAGGCGTTTTCCGTCATACGGACGAAGATGGAGATCTCGTCCGCCTCTTCGAGGAGAACGGCGCCGCCGTGGTTGCGCCTGAGGAGCCCGATCTCCTGCATCTCGACGAGGCTGCGGCGGATCGTCGCCTCGCTCACATAGAGCGCGGTCGCCAGTTCCTTGACGGTCGCGGAGCGGTTTTTCTTGAGATAGTTCAGGATCTTCTCCTGACGCGGATTGCTCAGCATATAAAACGATCACCTAACGATTGATTTTGATTATATTATAGCGATATACAGATTATTTGTCAACATTTCAAACAAACATGGACAAAAAAAATTTTTTGTGATATGATTAGTCTGGTGACATATGAAAACATATCTTGCAATTGACATCGGAGCGTCGAGCGGACGGCATATCGTCGGCAGACGGGACAACGGAACGATCACAACGGAAGAGGTGTACCGCTTCCCCAACGGCGTAAAGGAGGAGAACGGACATCTCATATGGGACGTGGAGGAGCTCTTCCGCCATGTCAAAGAGGGGATCGCGGCGGCATTCGGGAAATATCCCGGCATCGAGAGCCTCGCGATCGACACCTGGGGCGTGGATTATGTGCTGCTCAACGGTGACAGGGAGCTCTTTCCCTGCTATGCCTACCGCGACAGCCGCACGGAGAAGGCCATTCCGCTCGTCCATGAAAAGATCCCCTTCGAGCAGCTCTATGCAAGAACGGGGACCCAATTCCAGCCCTTCAACACGATCTATCAGTTCTACGACGAACTTCTGAGCGGAAGGCTCAAGAAGGCGACGGATTTCCTCATGCTGCCCGAATATCTTTCCTGGAAGCTGACGGGCGTCAAGGCGCACGAATTCACGAACGCCACGACGACCGGCCTCATGGGCGCAGACGGGGAATACGACAGGGAGATCCTGAAAAAGCTCGGATTCCCGCGGAAACTGTTCGGCGGGATCGTCCGCCCCGGGACGGCGCTCGGAAGCCTCTTGCCCGCGGTCGCGGAGGAGGTCGGCGGGAATTGCAGCGTCGTGCTCTGCGCCTCCCACGACACCGCGAGCGCGGTCGAGGGGATCCCCATCGAGGGGGACGAGCCCTACATCTCTTCGGGGACGTGGTCGCTGCTCGGCGTGAAGGTGCCCTCGGTCATCTCGGACGAGAAGAGCCGCAAGGCAAATTATTCCAACGAGGGCGGCGTGGGATACGTCCGCTACCAGAAAAACATCATGGGACAGTGGGTCGTCAACCGTCTGCGGGACGAGCTCTGCCCCGGCAAGCCCTTCGGGGAGATCACCGAGGAGGCGAGGAAGAGCTCCTTCCGCGAATTCGTGGACGTGAACGATCCCGTCTTCCTTGCGCCCAAGAGCATGAAGGAGGCGTTCGACTCCTGGTTCGAGAAGGGGAGCGGCCCCAAGACGGAGCAGGATTACTTCAACTGCGCCTATCTCTCCCTCGCGATGGGGTACATGACGGCGATCCAGGAACTCGAGGAGAACCTCGGCAAGAAGTTCACGAAGCTCTATATCGTCGGCGGCGGCGCCAAGAACGGCTATCTGAACGAGCTGACCGCCGAGGCATGCAGGCTCGAGGTCGTTGCGCTCCCGATCGAGGCGACGGCGATCGGAAATCTGAAAATTCAAATGGAGCGCTGATCTGCCGGGAAGGCGGACCGCTCTATGGAGGATATCAATGACATACTACGAAATCGCAAACAAGCTCTATGCAACTTACGGCGTGGATACCGAAGCGGCTCTCGATAAACTTGCGGAGATCCCCATTTCCATCCACTGCTGGCAGGGAGACGACGTCATCGGCTTTGACGGGTCCGACAGTCTCTCGGGCGGCATCCAGACGACGGGGAACTATCCCGGCAGGGCGCGCACCTTCGAGGAACTCAAGGAGGACATTCGGAAAGCGTTCTCCCTGATCCCCGGCAAGAAGCGGCTCAATCTGCATGCCAGCTACGCCATCCTCGGCGCGGACAAGGGCAAGGTCGACCGCGACGGCTACACCTACAAACACTTCGAGCCGTGGGTCGCATTCGCAAAGGAGATCGGGCTCGACGGCATCGACTTCAACCCGACCTTCTTCGGACATCCGAAGATGAAGGACGGGCTGTCCCTCTCCTCGCCCGACGAAGAGACGCGGAAATTCTGGGTGGAGCACGGCAAGCGCTGCCTCGAGATCGCGGCGGAGCTCGGCAAGGCGTTCGGGAAACCCTGCCTCGTCAACATCTGGATCCCCGACGGCTTCAAAGACGTCCCCGCCGACAGGCTCACGCCCCGTCTGCGCCTGAAGAGATCTCTCGACGAGATCCTCGAAAATTACGACAAACAGTGGGTGATCCCCGCCGTCGAGAGCAAGGTGTTCGGCATCGGGCTCGAGAGCTACACGGTCGGCTCCAACGAATTCTATCAGAATTATGCCGCGAAGAAGGACATCTGCTGCCTTCTGGACAACGGGCACTATCATCCGCTCGAATATGTGAGCGACAAGATCCCCGCTCTCCTTGCGTTCTACGACAAGGTCGCCCTCCACGTCACCCGCGGCGTGCGCTGGGACAGCGACCATGTGGTGCTCTTCGAGGACGAACTCAAAGAGATCGCGAAGGAGATCGTGCGGAATAACGCGACCGACAAGGTACTCATCGGGCTCGACTATTTCGACGCCTCCATCAACCGCGTCGCGGCATGGGTGACGGGCGCAAGGAATATGCAGAAGGCGCTCCTGTTTGCCCTTCTCCAGCCCAACGACAAGCTCAAGGCGCTGCAGGACGGCGCGGAGTTCACCGAGCTCATGAATGTGCAGGAGGAGCTGAAGACGCTGCCGCTCGGCGCGGTGTGGGAGGAGTATCTTTCCCGCACGAAGACGGCGGGCGCAGACTGGCTCACCGAAGTGAAGAAGTACGAGGCGGAAATTCTGAGCAAGAGAAACTGAACTCCCATGAGACAAGTGATCAAAGAATCGGTGTTCCCCGTGCGGATCGTCCGCACCGAGGGGAAGATCGCGCATGCAGAACGTCTTTTACAACCTGTAGAACTTCAAATCGGGCTTTTGGAGCCCGATTTGGTCTGCGTTTCGGGGAAGGGATCCATTATCCTCGATTTCGGGAGAGAACTGCACGGCGGAGTGCGGATCCTCGCATGGCTCGTCGACGGCGGGTTTGCCCGCGTGCGCATCCGCACGGGCGAGTCCCTCACGGAGTGCTGCGCCGAGCTCGGCGAGCGGGGGGCGGGGAACGACCATACCCTTCGCGACACGGAGACCGTGCTGCCCTTCCTCTCCGACCAAACCTTTTTCAAGACGGGTTTCCGCTTCGCCCGCGTCGACTTTTTGGAGGAGCGGGCGCTCTCCGTCAAGGCGATCGTCGCCGAGAGCGAGGGACGTGACTTAAGGCCCGTCGGCTCCTTCTGCTGCAACGACGAACGCGTCAACAAGATCTTCGACGTCGCCGTCCGCACCCTTCTGCTGAATACGGGCGATTACCTCTGGGACGGCATCAAGCGCGACCGTCTCGTCTGGGTGGGGGATATGCACCCCGAGATCATGGGCATCATGGCGCTGTTCGGGCGCGAGGAGGCGGTGGACAGGTCGATCGACTACTGCATGAACCACACCCCGCTGCCGAACTGGATGAACAAGATGCCGACCTACACCGCATGGTGGCTCGTCATCCTGTACGACTATTGGATGCAGAACGGCAACACCGGGAGCCTCCTTGCGAAAAAGGAGTACATTTACGGCTGCTTTTTGCAGGTCTCCGGGCTCGTCTCGGAGGATGGGTCTCTCCACATCCCCGAAGGCGGCTTCTTCGACTGGCCGAGCCACGGCTATGAAGACGAGCAGGAGGGCGTCCGCGCGCTTCTCGTCCTGACCGCCGAGTGCTGCGCGAAGATGTTCCCCGTCATCGGGCTCGATCCCGCGGAGTGCAACGCTCTTTCTGAGCGGCTCCGCCGGAAGATCGGCAAGGTCGAATCCTTCAAACAGTGCGAGGCGTTCAAGGTCTATGCCGGCATCAAGCGCGCGGCGGATTCCTATGAGTTCCTCGTCAAGAACGGCGCGCACGGCATGAGCGCGTTCATGAGCTATTATATCCTGAGCGCGATCGCAGACGCGGGTCACCCCGAGAAGGCGGTCGAACTCATGAAGGAGTACTTCGGCGGAATGCTCGATATGGGCGCGACGAGCTTCTGGGAGGATTTCGATCTCGACTGGACGGTCGGGAGCGCACCCATCGACCGCTTCCCCGAGGCGGGCGAGCACGACATCCACGGCGACTTCGGAAAACACTGCTACATCGGATTCCGCCACAGCCTCTGCCACGGCTGGTCGTGCGGTCCCGTTCCCTTTCTGATGCGGAAGCTCACGGGCATCGAGCCCCTCGAAGCGGGCTTCGGAAGGCTCCGCGTGCGCCCTGTTTCGGGCGGCTTCACTTGGTACGAGGTGAACTATCCGACGCCGCAGGGCATCATCTCCGTCCGCTACCGTGACGGAAAATTCGACGTCTCCGTCCCGGAGGGCGTCACGATCGAACCTTGACGGATCTATGACCGACAGCCGCGCGCCGTGATAATCGGCGCGCGGTTTTGCATAGAATAGAGTATGAAATACCCAAAGAGCCGCGGCAATGCGGCAACTTTTTTTGCCGCATTGGCGGTGTTCGTCGGAACGGTCTGCCTGTTTATCGGGGTGTTTTGGTGGTACGGGGAGGATGAGTTCCGCGTCTCTCCCGGGAAGGAGTACTACTTTCTCGTGCGGGACTGCGAATCCGCAACGGCTGCCGCCGTCGCGGGGCAGGTCTACCTCGCGGGCGGGGCGGGCTATCTGCTCGAGACGGGGGAGGGCGTGATCCTCTCCTGCTATTTCCGCCTGCAAGACGCGGA